>NZ_AKJO01000030.1:0-40538 GCF_000282295.1 Pseudomonas sp. GM33 | reverse complement strand
GGGAGCCACCGGTATTGGCGGTGGCCGAAGACGGCAGCGCCGTGGTTCCACTGCTGGGTGGTCTCGGCGGGGTGAATGTGATGGCGCGGGAGATTGCCGCCGCGCTTGAAGTCGCTGCGGCGATCACCACCAGCGGCGAGTTGCGTTTTGGCACTTGCCTGCTCAACCCGCCCAGCGGTTATGCCCTTGGCGATCTGGAACTGGGCAAGCGTTTCGTTTCCGATTTGCTCGCCGGTGAAACGCTGCGCATCGAAGGTGAGGCCCCGTGGCTGGCGCAGGCGCAGTTGCCCGAAGATGCGCAGGCCCGCTTGGCGGTGCATGTCAGTCATGCCGAACGGACACCCGCGGCTAACGAATTGTTAATCTACCCGCGCAATGTGGTGGTCGCTGTGGATGCTGGGCTGGTGAACGTCGCGGGGGCGGTGCGCGAGGCATTGCATCAGGCAAAAATCGCTGTGCAGTCGCTGGCCTGCCTGTTGGCTCCCGACACCGAAATGGCTTGCCCGGGGTTGCGCGAAACGGCGCTTGAATTGGGCGTGCCGCTACGTTTTGCCAGCGCTGAGAAGGTGCTTGGCGAACGTCTGAGTACTGCCATAGGCCAACCCGTTTCCATGCTGGGTAGCGACACCGTTGCCATTGCGGTGGCAGAGCAGCCACTGGACCCGTTGCAGATCGGCCGCCCGCGTGGACGGCTGGCAGTGATCGGCCTCGGGCCGGGCGCCGCTGAGTTGATGGTGCCGGCCGTGAAGGCGGAACTGGCCCGCGCAACCGACGTGCTGGGTTACGAAACCTACGTGCGCATGGCCGGGCCGTTTCGTGCCGATCAGGTGCTGCATTGCACCGACAACCGCGAAGAGATGCAACGCGCCCGCCACGCCTTCGAACTGGCAGCCCTAGGGCGTTCGGTGGTGGTGGTTTCTTCGGGGGATCCGGGGGTTTTTGCCATGGCTGCGGCGGTGCTGGAAGCGCTACATGAATCCACTGACGTCCATTGGCATAACGTTGATCTCGAGATTCTGCCGGGGGTTTCCGCCTCGCTGGCGACGGCCGCCCAGGCCGGCGCACCGCTGGGTCATGATTTCTGCGTGCTGTCGCTGTCCGATAACCTCAAGCCTTGGGCAATCATCGAAAAACGCCTGGACCTGGCCGCTCAAGCCGATCTGGCCCTGGCGTTCTACAACCCGATTTCCCGTTCGCGGCCATGGCAACTGGGCCAGGCGCTTGAAATCGTCGCCCGGCACCGTATGCCGCAAACCCCTGTCGTGTTGGGGCGGGACATTGGCCGGCCGGGTCAGACATTGCGGGTCACGACTCTCGGCCAATTGACCCCCGACCAGGTCGATATGCGCACGATGGTTTTGATCGGCTCATCCCTGACCTGTGTTTTTCCGCGGGTCGGCGGCGGTGATTGGGTGTACACGCCGCGCTGGTACCCAAGCAAGCCAACCACCTGAGTGAAAGCGGCTTTGTTCAAAGTCGCTGATGTTCAAGGCAATAACTAACGATAGGGCCTGCGATTGACGAAAGTTGTCGCGGGCCTTTTAGTTATCTAGTAACTCCTGAAATAAGTCCTGAGTGTTTTTACTTTGACCGACTCAATTCTTCGCTTTAGTTTTCAGCGGGTCGCATGAAGCGGCTTATTGATTAAATGGAGATTTAAATGGTCGATATAAAAGATTATTCAGTGGCTCAGGTCGCATTTGATGATGCCTTGCAGGATAAGTATTTCGAAGGCATTGCGGCAGAACTTGAAAACGTCGTGCCACGGGCGCGAACCAGGCGTTCCACCTCGACCCTGGGCGCAGTATCGGGTGACTCGTCAGCGAAAGGTTTAGGGGCTTCGGTAGTAGGCCCCTCGCTGGTGGTGTTCGACCAGGCGCTTTCGGAGGAGGACAGGCAGGATGCACTGGACTGCCAGCAGTTTGCCGAAGCGGTGGTCCGGCGCCTGCCCAACGAAACCAGCAACGAAGACCGCTACAAGAAGTACAACGAGGCATTGTTGGCGGTGGGCTGGGTGACGGAAAGCTTCACCTACAAGAAGTACGTCAGCAAAAAACTCACCATCACGATGAATGAAGCCATTTTGCAAGTGCTTGAGACCGTTGTTTCCGGTGGGGCAAGCAGCGTCCTGAACCTGGTGGCGTCGGGGTTCAGCACGCTCAAAGGCGATAAGGACGCATTGAAGATTGTCGATGCTGGCAGCAAGAAAAACGACGTCGTCAGCTTCAAGGCTGTGCCTTGCATTACGACGCCAGGCGGTGGCATGTCCATGTTGATGGGTGGCTTGGACTTGGTGGACAAGGAATACAACGGCAACTTTTTATTCGTGACTTACAAGACTCAAGGTTTGCAGGTTTTCCAGGGCGCCGGCGTGCGCAAGTTTAATCGACGTGCATTCGAACGGAAGAAGAACATGGTATATGCCTATAACGACCAATTTGCCGATGGTCTTTTCAAACAATTGACGGGTCAATAAGTCGGGCAGGCTTTGATCAATTTAACCGATTAAAGCACTGACTGTATGGGGTGAATATGCCGGCGTCTGTTAATGCTGTCGTCGTGGGTGGTTGCCTGTTGTCCTTTACCCAGCAGGTAAGTTCGCAAGATCAGGAGGATATACAGGATTGCCTGTTGTACGCGGAACTGGCGGCCAATGAGAAATACCCTGGCCAGGTGTCGAGGAAGGCCTGGTTCGATTATTTTCAAGGGCGATTGATCAAGGCGGGATACAGGCTCAAGACCATCGTTCCAGCCGATCCGATCCGGGTCACGAGTGTCCGACAATTGCTCGGTGCCAGTTACAGCGTGATTGGCCACCTGGGCGTGGAGCGTTTGAGCCAGCTTCTCGAGGACACCTATCAGGCATTGCGGCTGGATGAGTTTGCCTGGGACTTCTTTCGCGGCAATGTTGCCAATGGCGGCTCGGGTATCCTCAAGTGCGCGCCTTGCGAGCTCGCCTCGGGTGAAGTGGTTGTCTGCCTGCTGGGCTTGCGCTACAGCGCGACCGTGATTGAAAGCGACTTTTTCCTGTGGAGCGAGTTCGATCGAGAACTGGCGATCATTCCCAGTGGCGGGGTGTTTGTGTTCGACCGACGGGCGTTTGAAAACTACCGTAAACGGGTTCACGAGAAAATCGATGCTTATTCAAACAAGGTGTTCGTGCACAAACTTCAGTCCTGACTCAAAGGCTTTGCACGCAGTAAAAAACAAGGCCCTGTGATTGATGCACAGGGCCTTGATTTCGGGTTCGGACAAGCCGCCGCTTCAAGGCACCAGGTAGCCTCTCACCCCGGTGAAGATGATCTGCGCCGCCAGTGCGCAAACGAACAGCCCCATCAAACGGCTGACGATCTGCAATCCCTGATCACCGAGAATGCGCTCGATTCGACTGGACAAAAACAGCACCACGCCCACGGTAAAGCTGGCCATGGCAATGCCGACAATGGCGGTGAGCTTGTCGTCCCAATGCGGCTGACTCACGCCCATCACCAGTAACGCACCGATGGTGCCGGGGCCGACGGTCAGTGGAATGGTTAGCGGGACGATGGTCACATCCTGCTGCACGTTGTCGGTCTGTACCGCCGATTTGCCTTGTGCCATCCCCAGTGCCGAGATGAAGAGGACGCTACCGGCGCCGATGCGGAATGCGTCCACGGTAATGCCGAAAACACTGAAAATCACTCGGCCGAACAAGTACAGCAGCACACTGGAGACCAGTGTGGCGACCGCAACTTTCCAGGCCAGTCGTCGCTGTTCCTTGCGCGAATAACCACGGGTCAGGCTGATGAAGCAGGACAATACGAAGAATGGGCTGTAGAGCACCAGCATCTTCAGGTAAACGCTGAACAACACATGGAGCATGGTGCCGGGCTCACTGGCGAAGGAAGTCGAGGGGGGAGTCTATCAGGGGTTGCGCAGTCTGTCGGCTCAGGACGTTTGGGTCGTTGCGCGATTCTGCTGGTCACGCTGGGCGACCCAGTGTTCGATCAATTCACGCAGTTGCGACAGTTCGACCGGTTTGGCCATGTGTCCGTCCATGCCGGCCTGGCGCGCACGCTCTTTGTGTTCGGCCAGGATGTGGGCGGTCAATGCCACCACGGGGGTGCGGACCCGCTGGTTGCCGACTTCCCAGGCACGCAATTGCTGGGTGGCCGAGAAGCCGTCGAGGATCGGCATTTCGCAGTCCATCAGCACCAGGTCGTAACGCTGGGCTTTCATCGCCTGCAAGGCTTCTTCGCCGTTGCAGGCGGTATCCGGTTGCAGGTTGAGCTTGCTCAGCATGCCGCGGATCACCTTGGTCGAAATGCTGTTGTCTTCGGCCACCAGAATGCGGAAATCGCTGGGGACCTTGACCGGCGGGGGCGGGCCGCTTGGCAGTGATTGCGTGATGACCAGGCCTTTGTTGCGTTGGGTCAGTTCGTCGGCCAGGGTGGTCTTTAGGGTGTAGCCGGCCACCGGTTTGGCGAGGATGCGCTTGATCCCGGAATTGCGCGCAATGATCTTGCTCGGCGCATTGCTGATGCCGGTGAGCATGATCAGCAGGATGTCATGGTTCAGGCTCGGGTCTTCCTTGATCTTGGCCGCCAGTTGCATGCCGGTCATACCGGGCATGTTCTGGTCCAGCAGGACCACATCGAAGTAATCGCGCAAATGCGCCTTGGTGCGCAGCAGTGCCAGCGCTTCCTTGCCGGAAGGCGCGGCGCTGACGTTCAGGCCCCAGGCGCTGCATTGCTGCACCAGCACCTTGCGACAGGTGTCGTTGTCGTCCACCACCAATACCCGCGCACCTTGCAGCGGGCCGTCGAGGTCGGAGGTCGGGTGCTCGAGGCGATCCGGATCCAGCGGCAGGGTCAGCCACAGGGTGCTGCCCTGGTTGCTGCCACTCTTGATGCCGAATTCCCCTTGCATCAAGCGTATCAGTTGCCGGGCAATCACCAGGCCCAGGTTGCCGCCCAGGTGGGTGGCCGACAGAAAATGCCGGCTGTGCAGTTCGGCGTGCATCAGGGCGTCGCGTTCTTCGGCGTCCATCGGCTCGCCGCTGTCCTGCACGGCGATACGCAGGCGCGGCTTGGCGTTGCGTTCGTCGAGCGCCACGACGATCAGGATTTCGCCTTCATCGGTTTTTTTCAGGGCGTTTTCGAGCAGGCTCAACAGGGTCTGGCGCAGGCGTGTCGGGTCACCGCTGATCACCCGTGGCACTTGCGGCTGGATGAAGCTGATCAACTCGACGTTTTGCTGCTCGGCCTTGGCGCGGAAGATACTCAGGCAGTCTTCGATCAGCGCGTTGAGGTCGAACTGCACATCGTCCAGTTCGATCTGTCCGGACTCGAGTTTGGAAATGTCGAGGATTTCGTTGATCAGTGTCAGCAACTCGTTACCGGCGCTGTGGATCGTCTGCACATAGTCGCGTTGCTTGACCGACAGCGGTGTGCCCAACAGCAGCTCGGTCATGCCGAGAACGCCGTTCATCGGGGTGCGGATTTCATGGCTGATCTTCGCCAGGAACTCGGCCTTGGCATTGATCTCGGCATTGCTGGCCGCCAGGTCGCGGCTGATGCTGAAGCGGTCTTCGGTGATGCGGCGCTGGCGCTCGCTCAACGCGATGCTCATCAGCAGGCCGCTGATGCAGATGAACACCAGCAAGGTGGTGATCAGGCCATGGGGTTCGACCAGGGTCAGCCCCAACAGCGCAGGCAGGATGACGAGGGTGCCGAGGTTGAACACCACCATGGCCGCCACGAAGAGACGGGCCGGGCGATAGCCTTTTTGCCAGTGATAGGCGCTGATGAACAGCATGGTCAGGCCAGCCAGGGCTACCAGGCCGTAGGTAATGAAGTTCAGCGGCAAGGTATTGACGAAGAGCAGCATCAGGCCGCAGGCGGTGATCAGCAGGACCTCGCCGAGCAGCAACCGGTTCAGCGGGTGCGGCCCGAGCGGGGAGAAGAAGCGATAGGCAAGCATCAGGCCGCAGGGCGCCGTCAGCAGTAAAGCCAGGTACGCCCCCGGCGTTTGCAATGCGTGCCAGTCTGGTAGCCAGGGACTGGCGAGGTTCAGCAACAGCACCAGGCTGAGCATCAACAGCCCTTCGCACGCTGCCAGCCAGAGGGCGCTGTGCGAGCGTGTATAGGCGTAGCGGATGAGGTTGTGCAGGATCAGCATGGCGATGCAACCGAACAGCAGGCCATAGATCAGCGTCTGGTTCTGGTTTGCAGCCGCGATGACCGCCGATTGCAGAGTGATGTAGGGGCGTAACTGGTGGTCGGAGGCCAGTCGCAGGTAGATGTCCAGGGGGCTGTCGCTTTGCGGCAGGGGCAGCATGAAGTCGCTGCTGGGCAATGGACGCTCGGATTGGGGTTGTTCGTTGCCTGTGCTGGATTGGTCGATTAGCTTGTCGCCGTCCAGTACGTACATGTTGAACTGGCGCAGGTCGGGCGCGAACAATCGCAGCACCTGTTCGTGCTTGCCCGGTGCAAGCTTGAATCGCAACCATAGCGCGCCATCGGGTTCAGCCGCGGTAATGCGGTCGAGTTCGATGGGGCTGAATTGATTGGTGTAGCGTGCGGAACGGATGTCGCTCAGTTGCAGGTCGCCCTGTTCGTCGAGCAATACCGCCCAGCCACTGCCTTGCGCGGCCTGGGCCGGTAGCATGCAGAGCAGGGTCAGCAATGTGACGGTTAAGCTTATGGCAATCCTGAGCCAGCGCACGGCGAAATCCTTTCGTAAGGTTGATGCCAGAATATAACGATGCGCGGCGCCGGAATAGCCAGGCAATGAACCGTGTTCATTGCCTGGTGCGGTGTCTACCTTATTCCTGGCTTTCGCCACGCTCGCGGGCAATGGCGCGGTAGCCAATGTCCTTGCGATAGAAACAGCCTTCCCAGTCAATCGTTGCCGCCAGCTTGTAGGCCTGCTGCTGTGCAGCGTCGACGCTGGCACCCATGGCTGTGGCGCACAACACACGACCACCGGCGGTGACTACCTGACCGTCCTTGAGCGCCGTACCTGCGTGGAAAACCTTGCCTTCCAGTGCGGCAGCTGCATCCAGCCCCTTGATGGCTGTGCCCTTGGCGTAGTCACCAGGATAGCCGCCAGCGGCCAGAACGATGCCGACGCTCGGACGTGGATCCCATTGCGCTTCCACTTTATCCAGCGCCTGGGCCAGGGCGGCTTCGACCAGCAACACCAGGCTCGACTGCAGGCGGAGCATCACCGGCTGGGTTTCAGGGTCGCCGAAACGGCAGTTGAATTCGATGACTTTTGGGTTACCAGCCTTGTCGATCATCAGGCCGGCGTACAGGAAGCCAGTGTAGACGTTGCCTTCCTCGGCCATGCCGCGCACGGTCGGCCAGATCACCAGGTCCATGACGCGCTTGTGCACGTCGGCGGTGACCACTGGCGCCGGGGAGTAAGCACCCATGCCGCCGGTGTTCGGACCGGAGTCGCCGTCGCCGACGCGTTTGTGGTCCTGGCTGGTGGCCATCGGCAGTACGTTCTTGCCGTCGACCATGACGATGAAGCTGGCTTCTTCGCCGTCCAGGAACTCTTCGATGACCACGCGCGAACCCGCATCGCCAAAGGCATTGCCCGCCAGCATGTCGCGCACGGCGTCTTCGGCTTCGGCCAGGGTCATGGCGACGATCACGCCTTTGCCGGCGGCCAGGCCGTCGGCCTTGATCACGATCGGGGCGCCTTTTTCACGCAGGTAGGCGAGGGCCGGCTCGATTTCGGTGAAGTTCTGGTAGTCGGCAGTCGGGATCTTGTGGCGAGCCAGGAAGTCCTTGGTGAAGGCTTTCGAACCTTCCAGCTGCGCAGCGCCAGCGGTCGGGCCGAAGCAATCGAGGCCGCGGCTGCGGAACAGGTCCACAACACCGGCAACCAGCGGCACTTCAGGGCCGACGATGGTCAGGGAAACGTTTTTCTCGGCAAAGTCCGCCAGTTGCTCAAGCGCCAGCACGTCGATGGCGACGTTCTCGCACTTGGCTTCGATGGCGGTACCGGCGTTGCCCGGCGCCACGAACACTTTCTGCACGCGCGGATCCTGAGCCACTTTCCAGGCCAGGGCGTGTTCACGGCCACCGCTGCCAATGATCAAAACATTCATTTCAAAAACCTCGGATGACGCTAATTCTTGATAGCACCGCTGGGATGCTCTTATGTGGGAGCGGGCTTGCTCGCGAAAGCGGTGTTTCAGTCACATCAATATTGAATGTGCCGCCGTCTTCGCGAGCAAGCCCGCTCCCACAGTTGATCGTCGTATCAGTGACGGAAGTGGCGCATGCCGGTGAAAACCATGGCGATGCCGGCTTCGTCAGCGGCTGCAATCACTTCGTTGTCACGCATCGAGCCGCCAGGCTGGATCACCGCAGTGATGCCGACCTTGGCTGCGTTGTCGATGCCGTCGCGGAACGGGAAGAACGCGTCCGAGGCCATGACCGCACCCTGCACCTGCAAGCCGGCATGTTCTGCCTTGATGGCAGCGATGCGCGCGGAGTTCACGCGGCTCATCTGGCCGGCGCCGACACCGATGGTCTGGCGATTCTTGGCGTAGACGATGGCGTTGGATTTCACGTACTTGGCGACTTTCCAGGCGAAGATCAGGTCGTTGATTTCCTGTTCGGTCGGTGCGCGCTTGGTCACCACTTTCAGGTCGTCGGCGCCGATCATGCCGATGTCGCGGCTCTGCACCAGCAGGCCACCGTTGACGCGTTTGTAGTCCCAGGCAGCGGCGCGATCAGCCGACCACTCGCCGCAGACCAGCAGGCGTACGTTGGCTTTGGCGGCAACAATGGCGCGGGCTTCTTCGCTGACGCTCGGGGCAATGATCACTTCGACGAACTGGCGCTCGACGATGGCCTTGGCGGTCTCGGCGTCCAGTTCGCGGTTGAAGGCGATGATCCCGCCGAAGGCGGATTCGGTGTCGGTGGCGTAGGCCAGGTCGTAGGCCTTGCGGATGCCGCCTTCGGCGTCAGGGCTGACAGCCACGCCGCACGGGTTGGCGTGCTTGACGATCACGCAAGCCGGCTTGACGAAGCTCTTCACGCATTCCAGCGCGGCGTCGGTGTCGGCCACGTTGTTGTAAGACAGTTCCTTGCCTTGCAGCTGGGTTGCGGTGGCGATGCCGACTTCGGCAGGCTTTGCTTCCACGTAGAACGCCGCGCTCTGGTGCGGGTTCTCGCCGTAGCGCATTTCCTGGGCCTTGATGAACTGGCTGTTGAAGGTGCGCGGGAATTCGCTGCGGCCTTCTGTGCTCAGGGTGTCGGCCGCCTGGTTCACGGTGCCCATGTAGTTGGCGATCATGCCATCGTAGGCGGCGGTGTGTTCGAATGCCTTGAGCATCAGGTCGAAGCGCTGAGCGTAGGTCAGGCCGCCGGCCTTGAGGTTTTCCAGGACGCTGGCGTAATCGCTGGCATTCACCACGATCGCTACGTCTTTATGGTTTTTCGCGGCCGAACGAACCATGGTAGGGCCGCCGATGTCGATGTTCTCGATGGCGGTCGGCAGGTCGCAGCCTGGCTTGTTGATGGTGGCTTCGAACGGGTACAGGTTGACCGCGACCAAGTCGATCGGCTTGATGCCGTGTTCGTTCATGATCGCGTCGTCGATACCGCGACGACCGAGGATCCCGCCGTGGATTTTCGGGTGCAGGGTTTTCACCCGGCCGTCCATCATTTCGGCGAAACCGGTGTAGTCCGCGACTTCCACTGCGGCAACACCGTTGTCCTGCAGCAGCTTGAACGTCCCGCCGGTGGAGAGGATCTCGACGCCCAGGGCTTCAAGCTCCTTGGCGAATTCGAGGATCCCGGTCTTGTCGGAAACGCTGATCAAGGCGCGGCGGATCGGCAGGCGGGTAGTCTGGTCGGTCATCTCAATTTCCATCAAAAGCAAAGGAAGTCAGCAAAAAAGGCGACCGGTTTTACGCGGGCGCCTTTCTGGTTTGATTGAATGCTTACAGCAAATCGTACTGCTTGAGTTTCTTGCGCAGCGTGCCCCGGTTCAGTCCGAGCATCTCGCTGGCCTTGGTCTGGTTGCCCTTGACGTAGTTCATCACGCACTCGAGCAGGGGAGCCTCGACTTCGGAGAGCACCAGGTTGTACACATCAGTGACGGCAGCGCCCTCAAGGTGGGCGAAATAATTGTGCAGCGCCTTCTCGACACTCCCGCGAAGGGTCTGGCCCTCTTCGCTCGGTGTATTGAGGTGCTGTTTCAAATTCACGTTGTCGCTCACGGGTGTTGTTCCACTCACTAAAGTCTCGGTCATCATCGTCATGCGGCCACCCACTCTCCGTCCCCTGTCAGGCTCTTGTAACGCTCGGCGAAAAACGCCCGAACGTTGGCGCATTGTGTATCCGTACCATCCAAACGATTGAAGTGGGCGCGAAACTCCCTGGCGCCCGGCAGGGTTGCGAGATACCAGCCCACATGCTTTCGAGCAATGCGTACACCCATGACATCGCCATAAAAGGCGTGCAGGGCAGCCAGATGCTCTAGCAGGATGCGTTCCACCTCGATCAGTTCCAGCGCCGGGAGTTTCTCGCCGGTACGCAGGAAATGGTCGATCTCGCGAAAAATCCATGGCCGCCCCTGGGCAGCCCGGCCAATCAACAAACCATCGGCACCGGTCGCGTCGAGCACGTACCGGGCTTTTTCCGGCGAATCGATATCGCCGTTGGCGAAGACCGGAATCGACACTGCCTGCTTGATCGCGGCAATGGTGTCGTACTCGGCTTCACCGGTGTACAGGTCGGCACGGGTGCGGCCATGCACTGCCAGCGCCGTAATGCCAGCCTGCTCGGCGATCTTCGCCACCGTCAGGCCGTTCTTGTTGTCCCGGTCCCAGCCGGTCCGGATCTTCAGGGTAACCGGCACATCGACCGCAGCCACGACGGCCTGCAGGATCTCGGTTACCAGGGTTTCATCCTTCAACAGTGCGGAACCGGCAGCCTTGTTGCAGACTTTCTTGGCCGGGCAGCCCATGTTGATATCAATAATCTGCGCGCCCATTTCAACGTTGGCACGGGCAGCATCCGCCAGCATCTGTGCGTCCCCACCGGCGATCTGTACCGAGCGTGGCTCGGGATCACCTGTATGGATCATGCGCATGCGCGACTTGCGGGTGTTCCACAGACTCATGTCGCTGGTGACCATTTCCGAGACGACCAGTCCCGCGCCCAAGCGCTTGCACAGCTGACGAAAGGGCTGGTCGGTGACACCCGCCATGGGGGCGAGAATCAAGCTGTTATGTAATGTGTATGGGCCGATGCGTACCGCCGACATAGGACTTCCCTGTTGTGGGGCCGGATCATGAGAGTTCGAAAAAGGGTTGGCATGATACCCGCTCTCGATGACTGGATAAAGGCTGAATTGAACAAAATCTGAACAGTTATTCTGTTATTACCCGTGGTTTGGTTGGCCAGGGGGAGTCAGAAAGCCGACTTCAATCGGGGAACGATGAAGCGTTTCACTCCGGAGAGTGGAAGCTCAGACTGTAGTTCACGGCCTTGGCGCCGGGGTCGAGAATGTCCAGGGCGATGTGGATCGGCGTCTGCGGAGGCATTTCCGCCATGCCTTCGAGATCGCCATTGAGGTACTCGCCGGGTTTGAAGCGGCGACTGGCGATCAGATGGCCATTGAGGTCGGCGAAGCGCAATTCCAGCAGCGGGAAGGGCTGGGAAAAGGGTGCGCGGTTATAGATGATCGCATCGACCACCAGCGCGCCATTGAATTCGGGATGGCTGCGCACCACCAGGTTACTGCTTTTGATTTTTGCAATGTCGACCTTGGAGGGCACGGTGCAGCCGATTTGCGGGCACAGTTGCTGGAACCAGGGGCGATATTGATCCTGTCGCGCCAGTTCGTCGAAATGGTAGGCGATGTACTGGCCGGCGAGCGCGCCAGCGGCGATCAGCACCAGCAGCAACCACAACAGCCGTCGGCCCCAGGGCGAGCGGCGTTTTTGCCAGTCCAGTTGCAGCGGGTCGTCGGTCAGGTCTTGCAGCACTTCGGCACGCGGGCCCGTCTCGCTGCGTTCGCGGCGCTTGCGCAGCGGTTCGATCGAGGGCAGGTTGTCGTCGATTGCGTTCTCGTCGGCGGCCGACAGGCGTTCGTGGTGCAGCGGCGCATCGAGTGGGTCGTGCAAGCGCAATTGGGGTGGCTGCAGTTCGTCGTCGAGATCGACCGGTTCCAGGGTCAGCGAAGGTTCGGTGCGCGAGGCTTTGCCCGGTTCGATCGTCGGCTCTGGCGTTTCTAGTTGGTCGAACGGTTCGTCGACTTGCGCACGATCGGCCGCCGACTCACTGAACAGGCTGTCGGACCACGGCTCCTCGTCATCCTGCCCGGTGCTGTCGCGACGGGCGCTCAGCGAGTCGTCGCGATGGCGGCCGAGCTCGGTGGCGGGCTGGATTTCCCGCTGTTCGAGCCGGGCGAGTTCTTCGTCGAGGTCGAGACTGTCCAGGTCCAGTTCGGTCGCGCTCCATTGCTTTTGGCTGATGGCGCGCGGTGCCGATGCCTCAAGCGGTTCGGCAGGCTGCACAGGCGGTAGCGGCGCCGCTACCGGTGGTTCCTTGCCGGCCTGCTCAAGCAACTGCCTGGCGGCATTGAACACCTGCAGGCAGGAGCCGCAGCGAACCACGCCGCGAGCCACGCTCAATTGGGCATGGCTGACGCGGAAGCTGGTTTGGCAATGCGGGCACTGAGTGACGAAGCTATCGGTCATGCGGCGTTCCGGATTATGCAGGCGGCCATTCTAGCGCCGACGGCCAGTGATGCGCACCCAACCATCGCGATTGGCGATCGGATCCAGATCGAAGTCCTTGGCGTAGGCGGCAGCGACCTCGTCACCCTGTTCGGCGAGGATGCCCGACAGCGCCAGGCGACCGCCCGACTTGACCAGGCCGGACAGCTGCGGCGCCAGGGAAACCAGCGGGCCGGCGAGAATGTTTGCCACCAGCACGTCGGCCTGCACCTGCGGCAGGTCTTGCGGCAGGTACAGCGGGAACAGGTGATCGGCGATGTTGTTGCGCCCGGCGTTGTCGCGGGAGGCTTCCAGCGCCTGCACGTCGATGTCGGTGCCCACGGCTTCCCTGGCGCCCAGCAACAGCGCGGCGATCGCCAGGATCCCCGAACCGCAGCCGAAGTCCAGCACGTTGCAGTCCTTCAGGTCCTGGCCGTCGAGCCATTCCAGGCACAGTGCGGTGGTCGGGTGGGTGCCGGTGCCGAACGCCAGGCCCGGATCAAGCAACAGGTTCACTGCGTCAGGTTCCGGCGCGGCGTGCCAGCTCGGCACGATCCACAAGCGCTGGCCGAAACGCATCGGCTGGAATCCGTCCATCCAGCTGCGTTCCCAATCCTGGTCTTCGATGACTTCGCTGTGGTGTTCAGGCAGCGGGCTGCCGGTCAGCAGCTCCAGGTGGGCCAGTACCGGGCCGGGCTCGGTGCCACCTTCGAACAGGGCCAGCAGGTGCGTGTGCGACCACAGCGGAGTGGTATTGAGTTCCGGCTCGAAGATCGGCTGGTCTTCGGCGTCCATGAAGGTCACCGACACGGCGCCCACTTCAAGGAAAGCGTCTTCATAGGTTTCGGCTTGTTCTGGGCTGATGGCGAGACGTACTTGCAGCCAAGGCATGGCGGGCACCTTTGAAAAATGTTGATTGCAGCCTGGCGGGCTGCGAGAAGGACGCAAGTTTACGCGAGAGTGGGGGTTTTGTGGGAGTCCGCTGTGCCTGTGGGAGCGGGCTTGCTCGCGAATCCGTACTGTCTGTCGCATTGATGTCGGATGTGCCGACGTCTTCGCGGGCAAGCCCGCTCCCACAGGGATTGTGCAAGGCCACCTATCTGATGACATGCCCAGATACAACAAAGCCGCCCGAAGGCGGCTTTGTCGTGTGCCAGCTAAAGCTTAGTGCTTCTCGCCAGCCAGCTTGTGCTCGAGGTAGTGAATGTTCACGCCCCCTTTGCAAAAGCCTTCATCGCGGGTCAGGTCGCGGTGCAGCGGGATGTTGGTCTTGATCCCGTCAACCACGATCTCGTCCAGCGCATTGCGCATGCGCGCCATGGCTTCGTCACGGGTTGCGCCGTAGGTGATCAGCTTGCCGATCAACGAATCGTAGTTCGGCGGAACGGCATAACCACTGTACAGGTGCGAGTCGACGCGAACGCCGTTGCCGCCTGGAGCGTGGAAATGCTTGACCGTGCCAGGGCTCGGCATGAAGGTTTTCGGGTCTTCGGCGTTGATCCGGCATTCCAGCGCGTGACCGCGGATGACCACGTCATCCTGGGTGAACGACAGCTTGTTGCCGGCGGCGATGCTCAGCATCTCCTTGACGATGTCGATGCCGGTGACCATTTCCGAAACCGGGTGCTCTACCTGGACACGAGTGTTCATCTCGATGAAGTAGAAACGACCGTTTTCGTACAGGAACTCGAAAGTGCCCGCGCCACGGTAACCGATGTCGATGCACGCCTTGACGCAGCGAGCCAGAACTTCCTGGCGGGCCTGTTCGTCGATGCCCGGTGCCGGCGCTTCTTCAAGAACCTTCTGGTGACGGCGTTGCAGCGAGCAATCGCGGTCGCCCAGATGGATAGCCTGGCCCTGGCCGTCGGAAAGAACCTGGACTTCCACGTGGCGTGGGTTGGTCAGGAATTTTTCCAGATAGACCATCGGGTTGCCGAACGCCGCGCCTGCCTCGGAGCGGGTCAGTTTCGCCGAGGAAATCAGGTCTTCTTCCTTGTGCACAACGCGCATGCCGCGACCACCACCGCCGCCAGCGGCCTTGATGATCACCGGGTAACCCACTTCGCGGCCAATGCGCAGAGCGGTTTCTTCGTCTTCCGGCAGCGGGCCGTCAGAACCCGGAACGGTCGGTACGCCAGCTGCGATCATGGCGTGCTTGGCCGATACCTTGTCGCCCATCAGGCGAATGGTTTCGGCTTTCGGGCCAATGAACGCAAAGCCGGAATTCTCGACCTGCTCGGCGAAGTCGGCGTTTTCCGCAAGGAAGCCGTAGCCCGGGTGAATGGCGGTGGCGCCCGTCACTTCGGCTGCGGCAATGATTGCCGGAATGTGCAGGTAGGAGTGGGCGGCCGATGCCGGTCCGATGCAGACGGATTCGTCTGCCAGGCCCAGGTGCATCAGTTCCTTGTCAGCCTTGGAGTAAACGGCGACGGTCTTGATGCCCATCTCTTTGCAGGCGCGCAGGATCCGCAGGGCGATCTCACCGCGGTTGGCGATCAGAACTTTTTCCAACTTCGCAGTCATCAAAGGCTCTCCGCGGTTCAAACGATGGTGAACAGCGGTTGGTCGTACTCAACCGGCTGGCCGTCTTCGACGAGGATGGATTCGATCACACCGCTGGTTTCAGCTTCGATGTGGTTCATCATCTTCATGGCTTCAACGATGCACAGGGTGTCGCCTTTCTTCACGGTCTGGCCGACTTCAACGAAGGACGGCGAGGTTGGCGAAGATTTGCGGTAGAACGTACCGACCATCGGCGAACGGGCAACGGTGCCGTTCAGCGCTGGTGCGGCGGCGGCAGCAGGTGCGGCAGCGGCAGCCGGAGCGGCGGCAGCGACAGGCGCGGCAGCCGGAGCAGGCATTGGAGCCGGGGCGTAGTACTGCTGAGCCGGGGTCTTGCTATGACGGCTGATGCGTACGGACTCTTCGCCTTCCTTGATCTCGAGCTCGTCGATGCCGGACTCTTCCAGCAATTCGATCAGTTTCTTAACTTTACGGATATCCATGAATCATCAACTCCCAAGGGTCGGTCAGGGGCGGTTAACTTGTTGTTCAAGCTGTTCCAGGGCGGCCTCCAGGGCCAGTCGGTAACCGCTGGCGCCAAGGCCGCAGATCACTCCCACCGCTACGTCGGAGAAGTAAGAGTGATGGCGGAAAGGTTCGCGTTTGTGCACGTTGGACAAATGCACTTCGATGAATGGGATGCTCACCGCCAGCAGCGCGTCACGTAATGCGACACTTGTATGTGTAAAAGCTGCCGGGTTAATCAAAATGAAGTCCACGCCTTCGCTGCGGGCAGCGTGAATACGGTCGATCAATTCGTACTCGGCATTGCTTTGCAGGTGCAGCAGGTGGTGACCGGCTTCGCGGGCACGGCGTTCCAGGTCCTGGTTGATCTGCGCCAGCGTCGTGGCGCCGTAGGTGCCCGGTTCACGAGTGCCGAGCAAGTTCAGGTTGGGTCCGTGCAGAACCAGTAGGGTCGCCATCGGCTGTTCCTTTATTTTCCGTGAGCAATTGTCAGAACCCGGCGACTATGCCGCAAAGCCTTTGTGACTGTCCAGTTCTCTGCAATAGGCAGCACGATGACCGATGTTTGCGCGAAATATATGACTGCTTGATTAAATGTGGTCATTCGCCCTGGCAACACGTTCGGCGAAGTCTTTGGCGTTGATCTCGCCGATCACCCGCACATCGGCGCGTTCGACACCGTCCTTGCCGAAAAACATCAGGGCCGGAGGGCCGAACAACTGGTAACGGTCGAGCAGGGCGCGTTGCTCGGCGTTGCTGGCGGTGATGTCGAAGCGGATCAGGCGGTAACCCTTGAGGCGTTCGATGACGACAGGGTCGTCCAGCACCTCACGCTCGATGACTTTGCAACTGATGCACCAGTCGGCATACCAGTCGAGCAGCAGCGGTGTGCCGGAGGAGCGTGCGTCGGCGAGTGCGCGTTCCAGATCGGCCGGCGTGCTGACGGTTTGCCAGGCGCTGGAGATTTGCTCCTGGCCGCGGTTGTCGACGATGCGAGGCTGGCCTATCGGGTTGAACGGGTCGGTCTGGCCGCTGAACGCGCCGTACCAGCAGGCCAGCGCGTAAAACACCAGGAACATGCCGAGCAACTGTCCGAGGCGTTTGCGTGGTGGTTTATAGACGAATTCCAGCGCCCCCATGAAGAGGCCGACGCCGCCGGCCAGCAAGCCGATCAGCAGCAAGGTGACCTGACCCGGCAGGACGCGACTGAGCAGGCCGACGGCCAGGCCGAGCAACAACACGCCAATTGCGTTTTTCACGTAGACCAGCCACGGACCGCTTTTTGGCAACCAGGCTGCGCCACCGGTGGCCACCAGCAACAGCGGTGCCCCCATGCCGAGGCCGAGCATGAACAGTTTCAGGCCGCCGCCCAGCGCATCGCCACTGGCGCTGATGTACAGCAACGCGCCGGCCAGTGGTGCCGAAACACAGGGTGAAACCAGCAAGCTGGAGACCACGCCCAACACCGCGGCGCCCCACAGTGATCCGCCTTCGGTGCGGCCGGCGATGCGGTCCAGGCGACTGCTGATGGCGTGCGGCAGTTTCAGTTCGAAGACACCGAACATCGCCAGCGCGAACAGCGCAAAAAACATCGCAAAAGGCACCAGCACCCAGGCCGACTGCAGTCGCGCCTGCAGATTGAGCTGGGCACCGAACAGGCCCATCAGCGCACCGAGCAGGGCAAAGCACGCGGCCATCGGCAGCACATAGGCCAGTGACAGGTTGAAGCCGCGCCAGCCGCCGACCTGGCCGCGCAGCACCACCCCGGAGAGGATCGGCAGCATGGGCAGCACGCAAGGTGTGAAGGTCAGGCCCAGGCCCGCGAGGAAAAACAAGGCCAGTTCGCGCCAGCTCCATTGAGATGCCGTCGTCGCCTCGCCGCTGCCGTCGATGCTCAGGCGTTCGGTCTCCGGCGGATAGCACAGGCCTTTATCGGCACAACCCTGATAGGTCACGGCCAGGGTGAAGGCCCGCTGATCGGTGCGCGGTAGTTCGACGTCGAGAATGCCGTGGTAGACCTCGACGTCGCCGAAGTATTCATCGTGCTTTTTCTGGCCATCGGGCAGTTTCGCCGCGCCGAGCACGACGTCGGCCGGATCGGCGCGAAACTGGAAGCGGTGACGGTAGAGGTAATAGCCTTCAGTGGCGACGAAACGCAGCTTGATCGATTGCGGCGTGCTTTCTACCAGGCTCAACTGGAAGGCTTCGCGCACGGGCAGGAAGTCGGCGCTGTTGTTGATCGAGCCCAGGGTCGAGCTGGGACGATTTTCCAGCAAGCCGGTGGCGCTGGCCGGCAGGGCGAATACTAAAAGCAGCAGGCAGAGCAAACGGCGCATGACGATCTCGCGTATCGGAATTGGGGGGATGATAGCGGACAGCGGCGGGGTGTGCAGGCTGGGAATCTGTGGTGATTGATCTGGCGCCTTCGCGAGCAAGCCCGCTCCCACAGGGGATTGGCGTCGTGCACAAATCAGATGTGGGAGCGGGCTTGCTCGCGAAGGCGGTCTGTCAGACGCGGAAGGCCTGAACGGCTGTATGCAATCGCCCACCCAGCACCAGCAAATTTTCCCCTTGCTCACGCCCTTCGCCAATGCGCAGCAAGTTATCCCCACCCAACTGATGAATCCGCTCGCTGTGATCACGAATCTCGCTGACCGCGCCGCTTTGCTGGGCGGTGACATCGGCGATGCGCACCGCCGTGTCGGAAATGGTCTGGATCGCCCCGACGATTTTATCCAGCGCGCCATCGGCGGCCTGGGCCTGGCTGGCCGTGGCTTCGGCATGTTCGACCTGGGCACGCATGCCTTCCACCGACTGCCGCGCGGCGGTTTGCAGCCCGGCGATCAGCGTCTGGATTTCTGCCGTGGCCCCGGCGGTACGTTGCGCCAGTGAGCGCACCTCTTCGGCCACCACGGCAAAGCCGCGGCCCATTTCCCCGGCCCGGGCCGCCTCGATGGCGGCGTTCAAGGCCAGCAGGTTGGTCTGGTCGGCGATCGAGCGGATCACCGTCAACACGCCGCCGATGGTGGCCGACTCCTCGGCCAGGTGTTCGATCATTTGCGCATTGCCTTGCACTTCATCCACCAACGCGTGCAGGCCGGTGAGGCTCAGGCCGATGACTTTCTGTCCGTGCTCCACGGCCAGGCCGGCGTGGCGGCTGGCGTCGGCAGCCTGGCTGGCATCGCCGGCGACTTGCTGAATGGTCGCTTCCAGCTCGCTGAGGGAGTCGCGGATCAGCGCCGTATCGCCGGCCTGATGTTGCGCACCGTCATGCAAATCGTTGCTCAGGTCGGCCAGAGTGCGGCTGCTGCCGGCCACTTGCTCGGCATTGAGGCGAATGGTTCCCACCAGGTCCACCAGATAAGCGCGCAGGCGGTTGAGCGAGGCTTCAATGTCATGCAGTTCGCGGTTGGTGTTGCCCAGTTGAATGTCGCGGCTGAAGTCACCTTCGGCCCAGGTCGACAGGGCCGGGGCGAGGTTGGTCAGGGTCCGGGCCAGTTTGCGCTGCAGGGTGTCGATCAGCAGCGCGATCAACAGGATCAAGCCGATCATCACGCCTTGCATCAGCCGTACTTCACCCTGGATCTGCCCGTGCTGGGCGCGTACCACCGGCTCCAGCCCGGCAATGGCCTGTTGCACGTCGGCGATTTTCAGGTGAGTCGCGGTGCTCAGGTCAGCGCGTTTGCCGATTTGATCGCGGGTGCGTGCGAGCTCGGCCGGGTAGCGGGTAAGCAGGCTGTTGAGTTCACGCTTGAGGCCGACGCCGGCATCTTCGGCGACGGTTGTTTCCTTGTTCTCAAGGCCCATCATCGCGGCGAAATCATCGGTGTTCGATTCGCTGCTGGAGGTCACGCCCAGCAAGGGCAGGGCATCGAGTTTCTCTGCCTGGGTGCGGATGTTGGTCACTTCGCGTTCGACGTCGGCGGCCAGCTCGCTGCGGCCGCTGCTGACCAGCTTTTCCCGCGCCAGGGACAATTTGCCCAAGTGCTGCGATGCGATGAGCAGCGGCGTCAGATAGGCGGCATTGCCACTGGCGTACTGGCTGAGCTGATCGAGACTGGCACCCAGTTCCCGTTCGGCCTGCAGCAGCAGGGCCTGCGGATCGCCGGCCAGTTTGCCGGCGGCCAGCAGGTCGGTTTTGCTGAACTCTTCAAGGGTCGACAGGCTCGGGCGCAAAGTCTCGGCCAGGGCGGGTGGCAATTCGCCGAGTTGTTTTTGCAGGCTGTCGATGCCTTGGGCGGCACTGCTCAGGCGCAGGGCATCGCCGCTGCCAAGATAGTCCTCGACGCTGCGGGCGACTTCATGCTGAAACTGCTGCGACAGGCCCAGGTAGCGCTCCATTAATAGATACGGACGCTCAAGGGCTTTTTGCGACCACCACAGCGTGGCGCCGAGGGCCACGCACACGGCCACCAAAAGGAGGGTATTGAGATTGGTCAGCAGCTTCAGGCGCATTAAGGACTACCAACGGCAGAAATGGTAAGCGCCTGAAGTTATTGCGCTTCTGTTACAGGGTTATGACTGTATCGGTCGATTCCGATGAAAAAGTGGCACTTTGCTTTGATGTGCGAGCGGTCTGTACGCGATTGCGTCCGCCGCCCTTGGCACGGTACAGCGCTTCGTCTGCCAGGCTGGCCATCATCAGGCTGTCGGAGCTTTCGCAGAACTCCACCACCCCGGCACTGAAGGTGCACCACAGGTCCTGGGGTTGGGCTGGGTAATGAATCTCGGCAAAACGCTGGCGGATTTCATCGAGCACGTTGTAGGCCGCTTCGATATCGGTGTCCGGCATGACGATGGCGAACTCTTCGCCACCGTAGCGGCCGATGAAGTCGGTTTTGCGCAGGCGTTGCTTGAGAAACAGCGCCAGGCTCTTGATCACCCGGTCGCCCATGGGGTGGCCGTGGCTGTCGTTGACCCGTTTGAAGTGGTCGATGTCGAGCATGGCAAAGCTCAGCGGCTTGTTCTCGCGGCGGGCACGGAACGAGCAGTCTTCAAGCAATTGCAGGATGTGCGTGTGGTTGTACAGGCCGGTGAGGCTGTCGCGGACCATCCGTGCCTTGAGATTGCGGGCCCTTGCTGCACGGTTGCGCACAGTGGTGATCAGGTGCCGGGGCTTGATCGGTTTGGTCAGGAAGTCATCGCCGCCCTCGCTCATGGCGTCGAGTTGCTTGTCCAGGTCGTCTTCGGCCGACAGGTAAATGATCGGCACGCTGACATAACGGTCGTTGTGACGGATCACCTTGGCCAGTTCCGTACCGGTGCAGGCCGGCATGTACATGTCGAGGATGATCAGGTCCGGCTGGAAGTCCGCCAGTTCGGCCATGGCCTGGATCGGCTCGATCAACGTCCGGGTGACGATCCCGGCACTGTTGAGCAGGCGCTCGGTGTGCAGGGCCTGGGCGCGGGAGTCGTCGATGATCAGCACTTTATAAGGTTCGTACTGGGCGACGCAGGTCAGGACTTCGATTTTCTCCAGCAGGCTCGACGCTTCGAGGGTGCCGGTGAGGAATTCCTGGCCGCCGGCGCGCACGGCGGCGAGGCGGGTCGGTGTGTCGGTTTCGTGCAGGCTGAAGAACAGCAGCGGCAGGCGATGGTCCAGGCCTTCCTGGGCTTCGGCGGCCAGCTTCAGGCCGACACCGGGGCCGCTGAAGTCCACGTCCATGACAATCGCCGCTGGCAGGCGCTCGACCATCGACGAGCGAAACGCGTCTACGCTGTCCAGCGACTGGGCGCTGAGCCCGAAGAATTCCAGTTGTTTGGCCAGGCGCTCGGCGCGGTCGTGATCCTGCAGCATCACATAGATGGGCTTGCGCAGCGGCGGCAGGAAGGTTTGATCGAGTTGGTCGCCATGGCGCAGGCCGGTGCGTGACAGGCGCTGCATCAAGCGATTGAGGTCGGTGATCAGGCCACTGCTCAGGCGTCCGCGGTTGGCGTCGACCGCCTCCAGGGATTGACCGATATGACGTGCCAGTTGCGTGTGTTCCGGTTGCTCGAAGCGCTCGGCGAAACGCAGCAGGCGCAGATTGGCCTCGCTCAGTTCCGACAGGTCGGCGGTGGACCACTCACTGCGTTGCAGGCGCTGCCATATCTCAAGAATCTGACGAGCCTGATGAATTACCCGCTGGGCAAAGTGGTGCTTGAGGCGCTCGCGGCTCGGGTCTTCTGGCTCGGTCATATCCTGACTACTAGTTAGGGTGCACACTGAGGTCGACTGGTGGCTCTATGCTAGCATCACTTTCCCATTACACGAGTGCTGTACGTCAATAATCTGCAATGCGACCTTATTCAGTTTGTGACCGGGTAGTCTGGTTCGGGCCTTTAAAGTCGCGGTGTGTGGGGGTGAAGTGCTTTATTCAGGGCACTTGGTGGGCGCGGGCCGGCAATTGGCGCGTGACTGATAGTTGATCATTCATGATCTTTGGCCCGTGCTGATCTGGCTGTTTTCTTTGGCTTCAGGGGATCAGGGATTCCCTTAGAGAGGGCAATGCAAACCCTCAGGGGATTTCGACGGCCGCCGCGTCGTTGCGTGGGTAGAAACACTTTTCATCCACAAGCCCGGTAATTTCCCCCCATTGATGCAATGGCGGGTGCCGGGCCAAGGCACGTTGTTGTATGGTTGTGGTCGAATCGTTGAACTCAAGAGATTGAAAGGATACCGCCATGCTGGACTGGAAGAACCGCACAGGCAGTGCGCCTGAACGTACCGCTGAACCGAAGTCGGAGGCCCGCAGTTACCTGGGGGGTCTGTTGTTCAGCCGGGCGCTGGCCACTCTGCTGGGCATCTACCTGTTGGTGGCGTGTGTCCTGGGCTGGTACTGGAGCCAGGAGCCGGCGCTCTTCCCGGTCCAGCAAACCGCACAACTGGCGGCCGAGAAAGAAGGCAAGCAGATGGTCGTCGGCTACACCACGGTGGAAACCCTCAAGACCGTCGCCGGCACCTTGCTGACCAAGCCGGGCGGCTATATATCCAACGACCGTTTCCCGCCAGGCCTGTGGATGGACAACATGCCGAGCTGGGAATATGGCGTGCTGGTGCAGGTCCGCGACCTGAGCCGGGCGTTGCGCAAAGACTTCGCCCGTTCGCAGTCGCAGTCCGCCGAAGACGCCGACCTGGCCAAGGCCGAGCCGCGTTTCAACTTCGACAACAAGAGCTGGGTGCTGCCGTCCAGTGAGTCCGAGTACCAGGAAGGCATCAACTCCCTGAGTCGCTATCAGGCGCGCCTGTCCGATCCGAACCAGAAAAGCGCGCTGTTCTATGCCCGTGCCGACAACCTGAACAACTGGCTGGGTGATGTCGGTACCCGCCTGGGTTCGCTGTCGCAACGGCTGTCGGCCAGTGTGGGTCGGGTCAAGCTCAATACCGCATTGAAAACCGAAGTCGTGGCACCGGGCCAAGTGCCGCAGGTCGACGAGGAAATCGTCGAGACGCCGTGGATGCAGATCGACAACGTGTTCTACGAGGCCCGCGGCCAGGCTTGGGCGCTGTCGCACCTGTTGCGCGCCATCGAAGTCGACTTCGCCGATGTGCTGGCCAAGAAAAACGCCACGGTCAGCGTGCGCCAGATCATTCGTGAGCTGGAAGCCTCGCAGGAGCCGGTATGGAGCCCGATGATCCTTAACGGCAGTGGCTTCGGCGTACTGGCCAACCACTCGCTGGTCATGGCCAACTACATTTCCCGGGCCAACGCGGCGGTGATCGATTTGCGTCAACTGCTCAATCAGGGCTGAGTCATGGTCGAAAACACCAGGGAAGCCGCACACCGTGCGGCTTCCGATGCCGAACAGATCGCCTGGGTCGACGAGCAGGACAACCTGCTGGGCGCCCTGGTCCGTTCCGATTTGCGCGAGCGCGGGCTGATCGGGCGCGGTACCTACATCATGTTGTTCAATTCCGCTGGCGAGCTTTGCGTGCATCGCCGCACCCTGAGCAAGGCGATCTATCCCGGTTACTGGGACGTGGCAGCGGGGGGCATGGTGCTCGCCAGTGAAACCTACGCCGAGTCGGCGGCCCGGGAACTGGAAGAAGAACTGGGCGTGAGTGGCGTGGAGCTGACCGCCCATGACCATTTTTTCTTCGAGGACACGGGCAATCGCCTGTGGTGCTCGGCGTTCTCGGCGGTGTGGGACGGCCCGTTGACCCTGCAACCGGAAGAGGTGCTCGAAGCCCGCTTTATCCCCATCGATCAGGTCATGCGGGAGATCGAGCAAAAGCCTTACTGCCCGGACTCTCTGGCGGCGTTGAAGCGCTATCTGAAGGCTCAACAAAGCAACGTCGCAAAACAGCTATAAATTGGCGCCGATTGGCTCTTAGCAATCGGCGTTTTTGCCGTTACACTGCGCGACCTTTTCAAACTGTAACCGGTATTGCTGGTTGTTGCTGTAGGAGCGAGCCTGCTCGCGATGGACGTCAACGATTACGCGGGCATCCAGAATGAACGCGTCGCCTTTGAGTTCATCGCGAGCAAGCTCGCTCCCACAGTGAAGTGAATGTTGTACCGTTTCAGTAGCGCTGCCCCTGCCTGAGTGGGGCTTCGCGGTCGATAGCCTTCCCAAGTGCTGCGACCAGTCTTTGTCCTCCGAAGAGGATTGCCGGTGGCCAAAAAAGCCGCATCCTTCGCCGCCCTGGGCGGCCTGGTATTTTCCACCGACGCAGGTCGTCATTGCCCGGAATGCAGTAAACCGGTGGACGCCTGCATCTGCAAACAGACCGTTATCCCGGCCGGCGACGGCATTGCGCGCGTGCGTCGCGAAAGCAAGGGCCGTGGCGGCAAGACGGTGACCACCATCACCGGCGTGCCGTTGGCTGAAGAGGCGCTCAAGGACCTGGCCACGACGTTGAAGAAGCGTTGCGGTACCGGTGGGGCGTTGAAAGACGGTGTCATCGAAATCCAGGGCGATCATGTCGAGCTACTCTTGGCAGAACTGATCAAGCTCGGTTTCAAGGCGAAGAAGTCCGGCGGCTAGCAGCCTCTGTGAAAACCACCCTCGGCTTGATCCGGTCCTGATGGCATTCAGGTCTGGCGCCGTCCACATGGTTTTCACAGAGCCTGTTCATGACCGGTTTCTAAACTCACTGCGGTCGGCGGGGTCTATTGCCTCGTTGACGAACCGTCATTTTCATTCTTTAGACTGCGCCGGCCTGAATCCAGGCGACGCACTATGACTTCTTTATAGGGGACTTCGATGTCCGTACGACGCACACGCAAAGACGATGGCAGCCAATGGACAGTTGCGGACAGCCGCAGTGTTTACGGGATTCGCCATTGGGGGGCCGGGTATTTCGCGATCAATGACGCCGGTCGCGTCGAAGTTCGTCCGAACGGTCCGAGCAGCTCGCCTATCGACCTGTTCGAGCAAGTCGACCAGCTGCGCAAAAGCGGCCTGTCCTTGCCGTTGCTGGTCCGTTTCCCGGACATTCTGCAAGACCGCGTGCGTCAGCTGACTGGCGCGTTCGATGCCAACATCGAGCGTCTGGAATACCAGAGCAAGTACACCGCGCTGTATCCGATCAAGGTGAACCAGCAGGAAGCGGTGATCGAAAACATCATCGCCACCCAGAACGTTTCCATCGGTCTGGAAGCCGGGTCCAAGCCCGAACTGCTGGCGGTGCTGGCACTGGCGCCGAAGGGCGGCACCATCGTCTGCAACGGTTACAAGGACCGTGAGTTCATCCGCCTGGCGCTGATGGGCCAGAAGCTCGGCCACAACGTGTTCATCGTGATCGAGAAAGAATCCGAAGTCGGCCTGGTGATCGAAGAAGCGACTTCGCTCAAGGTCAAGCCTCAGGTCGGCCTGCGCGTGCGCCTGTCGTCCCTGGCGTCGAGCAAGTGGGCAGACACCGGCGGCGAGAAATCCAAGTTCGGCCTGTCGGCGGCGCAACTGCTGTCGGTGGTCGAGCGTTTCCGCGCGGCCGGCCTGGACCAGGGCATTCGCCTGCTGCACTTCCACATGGGCTCGCAGATCGCCAACCTGGCGGACTACCAGCACGGCTTCAAGGAAGCGATCCGTTACTACGGCGAGTTGCGCAACCTCGGCCTGCCGGTGGACCACATCGATGTCGGTGGCGGCCTGGGCGTGGACTACGACGGCACGCACTCGCGTAACGCCAGTTCGATCAACTACGACATGGACGATTACGCCGGCGTCGTGGTCGGGATGCTCAAGGAGTTCTGCGATGCGCAGAGCCTGCCGCACCCGAACATCTTCTCCGAAAGCGGCCGCTCCCTGACCGCGCACCACGCCATGCTGGTGATTCAGGTGACCGACGTCGAGAAGCACAACGACGACGTGCCACAGATCGAGAACAAGGAAGCACTGCCGGAAACCGTACAGTGGCTGGTGGACCTGCTGGGCCCGACCGATATCGAGATGGTCACCGAAACCTACTGGCGCGCCACGCACTACATGAGTGACGTTGCCTCCCAGTACGCCGACGGCAAGCTGACCCTGGCCGAGAAAGCCCTGGCCGAGCAATGCTACTTCGCGGTGTGCCGTCGCCTGCACAACTCGCTGAAGGCGCGTCAGCGTTCCCACCGTCAGGTGCTGGACGAGCTCAACGACAAACTGGCTGACAAGTACATCTGCAACTTCTCGGTGTTCCAGAGCCTGCCGGACACCTGGGCCATCGACCAGGTCCTGCCGATCATCCCGCTGCACCGCCTCGACGAAGAGCCGCTGCGTCGTGCGGTGCTGCAAGACCTGACCTGTGACTCCGACGGCAAGATCAACCAGTACGTCGACGAGCAGAGCATCGAAACCAGTTTGCCGGTGCACGCGCTGAACGAAGGTGAAGACTACTTGCTGGGTGTGTTCCTGGTCGGTGCCTACCAGGAAATTCTTGGCGACATGCACAACCTGTTCGGTGACACCGACTCGGTGAACATCTACCAGAACGCCGACGGCAGCGTGTACCACGCCGGTATCGAAACCCACGACACCATCGAAGACATGCTGCGTTACGTGCACTTGTCGCCGGAAGAGCTGATGACTCACTACCGCGACAAGTGCGCCAGTGCCCGTATCAGTGCAACCGAGCGCACGCAGTTCCTCGATGCCTTGCGTCTGGGGCTGACCCGTTCGTCTTACCTGTCTTCCTGAGGTAAGCACCACGCTCATCAGGTTGTCTGAAAATTTTCCTTTTGCCTCGGAAATTTCAGATGACCTGGTGCGGCAATTCTCCTATTCCACGGGAAACTCCCTGCCTTTTCGACTACCCAACGCATTTGGTCTTCTTTTCGCGTAGGTTATTTCCTAATTTGTATTTCGGCACTCTACTCGGCCATGTCTCTCAGCGAGAATCCCCGGCCGCCCCTCCCGTAGAGAAACGCCGATGTTCAACCCAGTCAGCGAACCGCCATTTCTTCTGGATGTTGCAGGTTTGCCCGACTCCCTTGAGGTCCTGGCCTTTACCGGTAGAGAAGCCATCAGCGAGCCGTTCGTGTTCGACCTGGAGCTGCTGATCGATGACCCGGTGCTTGACCTTGCCAGTTTGCTGTACCGCCCGGCCTCTTTGCATTTCGGGCCAGCCGGAAACCATGTGCATGGGCAACTGCATGAACTCGTCCAGCGTGATCATGCCTCGGGGCCCCGACTCTGCCAGGTGCGCCTGGGACCAGGACTGGCTTGTCTGGCCCAGCGCTTCAGCCAACGAATTTTCAGCGCCCGTTCGGTGCCGCAAATCCTCGATCAGGTGCTCAAGGAGCATGGCATTACTGGTAAAGATCGACGCCTGGCGCTGAGCGGCGACCACCCGCTCCGGGATTTCTGCACGCAATATCGAGAGTCGGACCTGCAATTTGTCCAGCGACTCTGCGCCCAGGAAGGATTGCATTACCACTTCGAAAACCGGGTCGGGGGGCACTGCGTGGTGTTCAGCGACGATCAGCAACATTTTCGAACCGCAGAGCCTGCGGTTTTGCGCTGCGAGGGCGATCAGCCGGGAGTGCGGCAGCTCGAACGCCAGCGTAGCGCTGCGACAGCGGCGCAAAGTGTCGAATGCCGGACAGACCTGGCGACCTTGCGCAGCGGTCGGGTGATGCCGCTGTCCGGTCATCCGGTTGCCGATTGCAATCGGCTCTGGCTGGTGACCCACGTTGAACATTGGGGCTGCCAGGATACGGCGACGCCGTACCACAACCAGGCCCGTGCCCTGCAATGGCCGACCCGCTTCGACCCACCCAGTGCGACGAGCAAACCACAGATGCACAGCCTGCAGCGGGCGTGGGTCGTGGAGGTCGATGAGCAAGCCCCCGATCCGGCAAGACCGGTCCCGGTGCAATTCGACTGGCTCTATCAGGGCGAAGGGGCTGCGCCCAGTCATTGTTGGCTGCCATTGGCCGGGCCGTTGCAGGCCGAGACGTACTCGCCATTGCGCGAAGGAACCGAGTTGGTCGTGAGTTTTATCGAAGGTGATCCCGACCAGCCGCAGATAACCGGAGTGCTGCATGCGCCGGCAACGATCGAGGAGACGAATGCGGACACCGTCCAGGCCATTTGCACCCCTGATGAGGGCCTGGAGCAATGGTTGCACTCGGCAGAGCCGCTGCTGATGCTGTGCCTGCTGCCCGGCGGTGGCAGTTTCAATCATTGCGCACAGGCGTTGTGCACCTGTCGTCTGGCGACGCAGCTTGGCCAGAGCTCTGGAGCATGATCGTCACACGTACGCCCGAGGCGCCCCCGCAGTGGTTGTTGCTGGATGTGCCGGGCACGCCGCAGGCGGGTGTCATGCTTCGGCAGATGTTTGCACAAGCCCGGTGGTCCGGGTTGTTCGAAGGTACGGAGTGGCATGCGCTGCGTGAGCAGGGGCCGCTCCTGGTCGATCTGCGCACCTGCCCGGCACTGGCCGATCTGTGCATCGTCGACGGCCAACGCTGGCCCGGATTGCTGATGGTCAGCGAGGCCGGCGTTGAGTCGTTGCTGGCGCATTTACGGCGCATGCTCACGGTGACGCTTGGCTTGCACCGGGCCCTTTTGAACTACTACAACCCGATCACGGCCAGCTATTTTTTCGATGCCTGCGATGCCGCTGAACTGAGTCGCTGGCTAGGGCCGATCCAGCATTTGCGTTGGTTCGGCGGCAGTTGGGCCGATCGCGCAACAGGATGTGAGGGGTGGCAGCGCTTGTCCAACCCCGGGTTGGCGGTCAGCCCTTTGGCCGTCGAGGAGAGCCTCAGTGCCGGGCAACAGGGAAAACTGCAAACCTGCCTGCTCGAACAACATGCCTGGCGCTGGAACCGATCCAGCGGTGCCGACTTCTCCCGCCTGTGGGCCCATGTGCAGGAAGGGCTGGCGCTGGGTTTCAGCGAGCGCCCGGTGCTTGATGGCTGGATATGGCTACGTTTGCAGTACCCCGACGCCGTGCCCGTGCAGCCATTGCCGGGCAGGACGCAGCAGGAGCGCCTCGATAGCCTGCGCCACCTGTGGCAGAACGACCGCCCCTGGCCATGAGCTCGATCCGCTCAGTGAGTGCTGCCGGCAAACCAGCCATCGTGACGGCGCAGGCGCCAGGCGATCACGCCGAGGGTCAGGCTGCGCAGCAGCATGAACAACAAAAAGGTTATCCACAGGCCATGGTTGCCCCAGCCTTGCAGTGCCCAGCCGAAAGGCAGCACCAGCACCACGGTCAGCACCATGCCGTTGCGCATTTCCCTGGCGCGGGTGGCGCCGATGAAAAGGCCGTCGAGCAGGTAGCTCCAGACGGCAATCAGCGGCAGTACGGCGAGGTAGGGCAGGTAGATGAACGCGGTGTCGCGCACACTTTGAATGTCGGTCTGCATCTCGATGAACAAATGCCCGGCGAACAGAAACAGCGCGGCAAAGCCCAGGCTCGCCAGCAACGACCAGCCGCCCGCCACCACCAATGAACGACGCAGGGCATCGCGGTCGCGGGCACCGAGGGCATGCCCGCACAGCGCTTCCACGGCGTGGGCCAGGCCATCGAGGGCGTGGGCGGTCAGCAGCAAACCGTTGAGCAGCAGGGCATTGGCCGCGACCGTGGCGTCGCCCAGCCGCGTGCCCTGCACCGTGATCAGGAAAAACACCGATTGCAGCGCCAGGCTGCGGATGAAAATGTCGCGGTTGACCGCCAGCAATGGCCGCCAACTGTGCCACAGCGCCAATGCCGCCCAGACGATATGCCCGGGATAGGCGCGCAGGGCCTTGCGGGTCATCAGCAAGCCGATCAGCGCCCCTGTCCATTCGGCAATCACCGAGGCCCGGGCCGCACCGACCACGCCCCATTCGAGGCCGAGGACGAACCACAGGTTCAGGGCGATATTGATCAGGTTGGTACTCAGCAGAATCGCCAGCGGCGCCCGGGCATTCTGGGTGCCGAGAAACCAGCCGACCAGTGCATAACTGGCCAGCGCCGCGGGCAGCCCGAACAGACGGGTGTGGAAAAACTCGCGGGTCAGCTGGTCAAGCTCCGCCGAGGGTTGCATGAAGTGCAGCGCCACTGTGCTCAACGGCACGCCCACTGCACCCAGGACCAGGGCCAGGCCGAAGGCGAGCAACAGGCCTTGCAACAGAATCTGCCGCAAGGCCGCACCATCCCCGCGCCCGGCCGCCTGGGCGGCGAACCCGGTGGAACCCATGCGCAGAAAACCCATGGCCCAGGCAAGGAAGGTATACAGACTGGCCCCGACCGCGACGGCGCCAAGTTGATGGGCATGGGGCAGGTGACCGATGACGGTGCTGTCGACCAACGCCACCAGCGGTACGGAAATGTTCGAAAGAATCATCGGCGCGGCGAGTGCCCAGACCCGGCGATGGGTAGGGCGGTCGCGCCAGTCGGCGGTCAGGTTGGACATGCAGGCTCCTTGGGGAGCGGGCATTGTAGCGGCAGATTTAGAGCATGCCGTGTATTCAATTGTGGGAGCGGCGGTGCGGCGATCCGGCTTGCTGGCGAAAGCGGTCGTCCAGTCAATATTGATTCGACTGTCACTCCCTCTTCGCGAGCAAGCCCGCTCCCACAGTGTCCGGTGGGGTCAGTGAATGATCCAGCTGAGCAGCCAAAGCCCCAGCATCAACCAGATGATCCCCATGATGAAGGATGCATTGAGAAAGGCGCGGATCGCCGTCCACAGCAGAATCAGCCCGAGGATCAAGGTCACGATGCTGACGACCGAAGTCTCCATGCCCAGCGCCTGGGACAAGCCTTCGACAAAATTGCTGCTGGCGTTGCTCAACAGATTGAACAGCCCACTGAGACCATCAACGATGAAGCGGATGATCGAGCCGAGTACCTGGCCGAGCCATTCGGAAAAACCTTCTACCTGCATGGAGTGAACGTCCTGATTAAAGAGAATTGAGCCTTGGGCTGTCGATCATGCTGCCGAGTTCCCACAAGCATAGAGGGTTGCACCGCAACTGTGGGAGCGGGCTTGCTCGCGAAGGCGGCGTGTCAGTCGAATCATTATTAACTGGACAACCGCATTCGCGAGCAAGCCCGCTCCCACAAAAAACCTGCACGGCACTCAACCGTTGTCACTTGCCATCCTCGGTCATCCCCCCGAAGCTATACGCCTTCAGGAGAGCCCGATGAACCTTGTTGAACTGACCGAACGCCTGCACGCCATCCGTGACCGCAATGACTGGCGGCAATTTCACAGCCCGAAAAACCTCGCCATGGCCGCGAGCGTGGAAATGTCCGAACTGGTGGAGATTTTCCAGTGGCTGACCGAAGACCAGTCACGCCAGTTGCCGGCGGATAAACTCGCCCATGCCGGGCAGGAAGTCGGTGACATCGTGCTTTATCTTTTGCTGTTGTGCAGCGAGCTGGGCCTGGACATGGAGGCCGTGGTGCGCAGCAAACTGGCGGACAGCGAGCGGAGGTTCAGCTGATGAGCGACCGTCATTTCGATCAACTGGCGACCCGTTTCGCCGAAAAAATCTACGGCGGCGCCAAAGGTGCGATCCGTCTGGCGGTGTTGCAGGCCGATCTGGCCGAAACCTTGCCCGACCGCCCGCTGCGCGTGCTGGACATCGGCGCGGGCCTTGGCCACATGTCGTTGTGGCTGGCCCAGCGTGGCCATCAGGTGACCCTCGCCGAACCTGCCGAACCGATGCTCGAAGGCGCCCGCCAACGCTTCGCCGACGCCGGACAGAGCGCCACCTTCATTCAGGCACCCTGGCAGGAACTGCTCGGGCAGCTCACCGAACCCTACGACCTGGTGTTGTGCCACGCCGTGCTGGAATGGCTGGCTGAACCCCACGCCATCCTGCCGGTGTTGCATCAATTGACCAAGGCGGACGGCTGGCTGTCCCTGGCGTTCTACAACCGCGATGCGCTGATTTACCGCAACTTGCTCAAGGGCCATTTCCGCAAGATGCGCAAGAACGACATGGCCGGTGAAAAGCAGAGCCTGACCCCGCAGCAGCCCCTTGATCCGCGTGAATTGGCGGCGCAACTTGAAGGTCTGTGGCGGGTCGAAACCCAGAGTGGCGTGCGGGTTTTTCACGATTACATGCCGGTGGAATTTCAGGCCCGCGCCGAGCTGGTGGACCTGTTGGAAATGGAACTGGCCCACCGCCGTCATCCAGCCTATGCCGGGCTTGGACGTTACTTGCACTGGATCTGTCGGCCTGTCTGATCGGAGCACGCAATGAAAAGTCATTCAGGTGTACTGCTGTTCTGCCTGGGGCTGGCGGCCTGTCAGGGCAGCAATCCTTATGTCGCCACGTCCAACCCCTTGCCGCCGGCACCGCCCCAGGCCGCCAAGACCTTCGATCGCAGCGCTTACCCGGCAGCACCCCGTGACTATGGGCGCTACCGCAGTTGGGCCTGGCTCGACGGGCACCTGCCACCGGGTACGGCCTGGGCTGATTCCGCACAGATTGCCGAAGCGGTCAGCAATGCGCTGGATCAGCGGGGTTTACGTCCGCTACACGACAATCGTCCAGCGGACCTGTTTGTCAGCGCAGACCTGCGGATGGAAACCCGCTTGCGTCAGGTTCAGGACGACTATTACGGCGGCGGTTATGGCGGCTACAACGGCTATGGCCCTGGATATGGCGCATACGCCACCGTGCCGATCATCCGGACCTATCAGGAACAGGTCGTGGTGGTTCAGGTGGATATGTATGACGCCAAAAGCGGTCAGCCGATATGGAGCTCCAGCGCTGAAACCGGCAACCGGGGCAGCGAAAGCGAGCGCGCCGATGCCATGCGGGAGGCTGTGGAAAAGGCGATGTCGGCGTATCCTCCCAGTTAGCTTCTGTAGATAAGAAGCATTTCGCAGGAGAACCATCATGTTCCGCCGTTTCATTCTACTGGCCATGGTCGCGCTGCTCAGTGCCTGCGCCGCCAACCAGGTCAATCATGATTTTGACGCCAGCCGCGATTTTGCTGCCTATCGCAGCTGGGCGTGGAAAGAACCCGCCGTGCAATATCGTCCCGATGATCCACGGATCAAGAGCGACCTGACCGACCAGCGCATCCGTCAGGCGGTTGCCGATCAACTGGACCAGCGCGGTCTGCGCCCGGCCGCCGCGGGTGCCAAGGGCGACTTGAATGTGCAGACCTACCTGATTGTCGAAGAGCGGCAACAGCAGGTGACTACCAACTACGGCGGCGGGTGGGGGTACCCGTGGTATGGTTACTACGGCGCGCCCATGTACAACGAAACCCGTAATGTCAGCTACAAGGTAGCGACCATCCAGATCGACCTGCTCGACGGCAAGGACGGCAAACTGGTGTGGCGTGGCAGTGACGAACAGATACTCAGCCGCACACCGAACCCGTCAGATCGTCGTGATGCCATCCTGGAAACAGTCACGCGGATATTGGCCAACTATCCACCGCACTCAAGCTGATCCACTCAATACCAACAATCATCCCTGTGGGAGCGGCGGTGCGGCGATCCGACTTGCTCGCGAAGGCATTCTGTCAGGCAAATCTGTAATTGGATGTACCGCCCCCTTCGCGAGCAAGCCCGCTCCCACAGGGTTTTTTTGTTGCTTGGGCTGGCGAGTTGCCAGCAGTCTTGGCCACCCTTGTCTACACTGCTTTTCACCAACGGAGGTCGCGCCCGGCAGTGCGCCGGCAAAGGAGTGCGCCATGTCTCTCCGCATGCAGTTTCGCGGCCCGGCCCGGCAACGGGGGGCGATCGGCTTGATGGCCGCTTTGACCCTGACGCTGGCTCTGGGGTTCATGTTGCTGGTGGTCGATACCGGCAGGTTGTACCTGGAGCAACGCAAGTTGCAGCGCATCGCCGACGTGGCGGTGCTGGAAGCGGTCGCTCGCAACGGGGATTGCCTGGTGCCGGCGGCCACTGCGGCGACTTATGCCCAGGCCAGCGCCACTCGCAACGGCTACGACGCCGCCGACAGCATGACCCTGAACACCACTTGCGGAACATTGCAGACGGGGGCCAACAACCTTCGGACCTTTGGGGTCGATGCCAGTAAAAAAGACGCGGTCCGGGTGATCGTCACCCACACCGTGCCGACCAGCGTGGCGGCGGGCATCTATGCGCTGATGGGCCCTGGCCCCGTCAGCCTGACCACCCAACTGACGGCGACGGCGGTCAGTGCGCCGGCGGTCCTTCCACCCCTTGCGATGTTGACCATCGGCAGTACGGCGCTGGTGGTCGACTCCAGCAAGTCAGCGGCCTTGAACCTGCTGCTGGGGCAGATGCTCGGTGGCAGCCTGAACCTGAGTGTTGCCGGGTGGCAGGGGCTGGTTGATACGCAGATCAGCCTGCTCGGTTATCTCAATCAACTGGCCATTGATGCTCACGTCACCGCCGGGGACTACACCGCGCTGCTGAGCAAAAACATCGCCCTGACTCAACTGCTCGACTCCGCCATCACGGTACTCCAGGCCGGTGGCACGAGCACCAGCGTGGCGGTCAGCGGCCTGACCGGCCTGAAGGTGGCAGCGGGCAGTACGACGATTGTTCTGGGGCAATTACTGCAACTGCAAACGGGCACGGTGTCGTCGGCTCTCAATACCAATTTGCAGGTGTTTCAGTTGGTCGAGGCCTTCATCCATTTGGCCAACAGCCAGAATGCCGCCGTCGCCAACATCCCGTTGAGCATTCCGGGGCTGGTCAATGGCGGGGTCAAGGTCAAAGTCATCCAGCCGCCGCAGTTGTCGGCCATTGGAAACCCGGCGCTGGTCACTGGCCAGCTCAATGATCCCAACCGGATTTACGTGCGCACCGCCCAGGTGCGCACAGTGCTGTCGCTCAATTTGCCAGTGCTGTCCGGTATCAGTGGTCTGGCCAGCGCCGTCACCAACAACGCCTTGGTCAGCGGGCTGACGGATACGTTGAATGATCTGTTGCACTTGAACCTGGCCGGTACGCTGAGTTCGCTGCTTTGCACATTGACCGGCTCTTGCGACAAAACCGATCTGAAGATCCTACCCACGCCAACCATCGACATTTCCCTGGAAGTGGCCGCAGCCGACAGCCACGTCACTGCCTACACCTGCGTCAGCGACGCCACCAAAACCCTGACCACCCAGACCAACACGTCGCTGGTGAAACTCAAAGTCGGCAAGATCGACACCGCCAATGCGTTTTCATCGTCGGCCGATGTCAGTGTTCAGCCCCTGGCGTTGATTGATATCGGCAAGGTCAGTTGTGTGTTCGGGGTTTGCAACCAGAGCACCCGCGTTCCGTTCTATGGCGGTGGACTTGGGGTAAAAGTCGACACTTCAGTCGCCAGCACCCAAACCAACCACGTGTACAACCAACCACCGGAAATCAAGCAGCCGCCGCTGGTCTATAGCCTGGGCACGCAAGGCATCGTCAACAGCCTGAAAGGCACGTTGGGGGGAATTCAGGTTGAGGCCTACAAGCCGACCGGGTCGAGTTTGCTGGGGGACTTGCTGGTCGTTGCGGCCGGTACCCTCAACGGTGTGCAAAGCACGCTGGGCGTTGCGATCCAGAGCTTGCTCAGCCCTTTGGTCGACCCCATTCTTGACGGCCTGCTGGCCAACCTCGGGATCACCCTGAACAAGGTCGATGTCGGCGCCAATCTCAGTTGCAAACCGCCCGGACGCCCCTCCCTGGTGATCTAGTCCGGTACCACAATCGGCAACTCGATGCAGAACCGCGCACCCTCGGTGGAGTTCCTGACGCTCAGTCTGCCGCCCATGTTCTCGACGATGCCATAGCTCACCGAGAGCCCCAGACCGGTGCCGACACCCACCGGTTTGGTGGTGAAGAACGGCTCGAAAATCCGCTCCAGCAAACGCGGGTCGATACCGCCGCCGTTGTCCTCGACCCACAGGCGTACCGCGTGTGTATCCCGTTCGGCGTACACCGAAATCCACGGTTTGAAATCGGGGTTGGCCTCGCGCTTGCCGAGCAATGCATCCCGGGCGTTGACCATCAGGTTGATCAGCACCTGCTCAAGCTGATCGACGTAGCCGCGCACCAGCACTTCAAAACCGGTCTCGCTGATACGCAGGTCGACACCTTTGCCGCGCATCCCTTCGGACAACAGCGCCAGTGTGCCTTCGATGGCCTGGGCCGGGTTGAACGGTTGCTGCTCGATTTCCGAGCGACGGCCGAACACCCGCATGTGGTCTACCACCCGCGCGGCGCGTTGCACCTGGGTGTCGATACGGCTGAGCTTGTCGATCAGGTAATCGACCTGTACGTCGCCGTTGTTGAGGCGCTTGAGGACATTGACGATGGCCATGCGCATCACGTTCAGCGGCTGGTTGATCTCATGGGCCAGGCCGGTGGCCATTTCACCGAGGGTGGCCATTTTCGCGCTTTGTGTGAGCTGCTGCTGCGAGCGTCGTACCTCGGTGTTGTCCCGCCCCACGGCCTGAACCTCAAGCAAGCGGCCCTGTTCGTCGAACACCCCGCGATCGGACCAGACCCACCAGGCGTGTTCGCGCCCGGGCAGTTGCAGGTTGATCTCGGCGGTGCTCACCGGAAACTCCGGGCTCAACTGGTTCAGCCGCCGGGTGAATGCCTCGCGCTGTTCCCCGGACATCCAGTTGCCCAGATTCACCCCCGGCAATTGCTCGGGCGCCAATTCCAGATAGGTGGCCAGCGGGCGATTGCCGAAGGTCAGGGTCAGGTCCGGCTGGTAGCGGCAGATCATCGCCGGCGAGTCTTCCACCAGAATCCGGTAGCGCTCCTCACTCTGCCTGACCTGCTCGGTCGCCAGGGTCGCTTCGGTGACGTCCAGCCACAGGCCCACTGCTTCCACCGGCAAGCCGAGGTCGTCGCGCAGCAACTTCGCTTCATCGAGCAGCCAGTGATAGTCACCGTGACTGTCGCGCAACCGATAGCGGGCGCGCACCGAGCCTTCACGCAGCAACAGCCGCGTGCGCTCGAAATACTGCAGACGGTCGTCGGGATGCACCCGTTCCACCAGCGTTCCGGGTGCGCAGTCGGCCAGGGTCCAGCCGAGCAACGGGAACAGGCTGTCGCTGAAGAACTCCGGTTGCAGAGCGCCTTCGTCATAGCGCTGTACATAAATCACCGCCGGTGAACTGGCGATCAGATTGTCCAGGCGTGCATGGGCGGCGGCGGCGCTCTGCTGCTGATTCTTGATGTCGCTGATGTCGTGCATGAAACCCACCAGCCGACGGTTTTTGCCCACGCCCAGCGCTTGGCCTTGCAGGCGGTACCAGACGGGTTCGAGTGCATCGTCGGGACGATACAGGCGCACGCACAACAGCAGCGGCATGCCCGACACCTGCAAGTCCTGCAGACGGATGCGCAGCTCTTCACGGTCGGCGGGATACACCTGGTTGAGCCAGTCCTGTACGGATAAACGCGATGTTCCAAGGTTCAGGGTTGTCGCCAGCGAAGGTGCCAACTGCACCTCTTCGCTGTCGCTGAAGACTTCCCACCAGCCTGTGCCCAGCAACGCTTGCAGCGACTCCAGGCGTTCCAGTTGCAGGTGATGCCGGTGCTCGCGCAGGCGTTCGAGCAAGGGGCTGGCGAGCGCGGCGGTGATTTGCAGCCAGTCGCGTTCGGTGACATCGGGGGCACGTTGTTGTGGTGTGTAGAAACCGCACAGCAACCAGGCGACTACCCCTTGCGCATCGTGGTAGGGCACGGCGAAGCCATCGGTATTGCCGAACGTGCCTTGCAGGCGCGGGTGTTCGCGCGGGGTCAGGTACTGAGGTGCCGAGCCGCTCAAACTGTCCAGCCCCGTGCCCAGGCGCTGGTCGTTTTGCCATAGCTGCGGTGCATCGAAAGCCGTGTAGTGCTGGTGAATCTGCCAACCCTGTTCCTGCTCATCGAGCAAGGCCAGGGCAATGCAGGGGATCTGAAAGCGCTGGGCCAGGCTTTGCAGTTGTTCACCCAGCACTTCGGGCAGGCGTGTCAGGCTGCACAGGCGCAACTGTTCGGCGATTTGAAGCGCCAACACCTGGCATTGCTCGCGGTTGCGCGATTGCCGGCGCTCGAGCAACAAGTCGCCGATGTCGAGCATCTGCAACAACCAGGCATCGGCCAAGGGTTGCACCCAGCCACGCAAATGCAGGGGCGGACCATTGAGACTGTAGAAGTCCAGGTCCAGGGTTTGTCCCTGCCATTGCGCCGGCGCGCCTTCGATGACGAGGCCGCTGTGGGGCAACAGGAAGTCGAGCAGGTGCGGTGCCTGTGCGCCTGGGGTTTGCTGGGCCAGCAAGTGGCGCAGCGGACCGCTCAATTGAACGACACGCCCATCGGCATTGAGCTGCATCTGCAATCCGAAGCTGTGCACCTGCAGTGCCTCCGGCGGCTCCGGTGGGGGCGGCGGGTGACGATGCAGCAGACGCCCGAACAGTTTGTCCCCGGCACTCAAAATTGCAGGCTCGCACTGGCCGTGAGGGTGGCCGGCAGATTGGGTACCCGACCGATCCCGGGCAGGTTCAGGAACGGGATGACGGCGCTGATTTTATTGGTGGGGTAACTGATGCGGACTGTCAGCAACCCGCCCACGTAAGTGATGTTGGCGTCGGTGGCGACATTGAAGTTCAGGGCCGGCGCAATCCAGGCCGTTTGCGTGGTCAGCTCCGTCGTGGCGCGGGCGATCAGCGCGGCGCTGTAGCCGGGGGTGGCCGGGTCCAGCGCTACGCTGCGGCGCACGGCTTCGGCGGTCGACTGGTTGAATGACTGCATCAACAGCAGCGGCAGACTGTAACTGATGATGCCGTAGAACACGCCAAAGAAAATGATGAACACCAGGGCGAATTCAATCGCGGCGGCACCTTTTTGTTTGTGGGGGAGGCTGGCTTTCATGAGTGCGTCTACCCTGACCAACACTGAGTAATGTCAGCATAGAATCATTCAGCCAAAACGGACGTTTTTTACCGAATGCAGAGCTTTGTCCTATTGATCTGGCTGGCGCTTTGCGCCGCACAGGATGCCCGGCAACGGCACATCGCCAATGGCCTGACCCTGGGCGCCGGCGCCCTGGCCCTGGCGTGGTTGCTGTGGAACGGCACGACCTGGCTGGGGGCCGAGGCGCAGCAGGGCGGCTGGGCTTTTTTGTTGGCCGTGGGCTTCACGCTACCGGGTTACGCCATGAAGCGAATGGGCGGCGGGGACGTGAAACTCATGGCCGCCCTGGGTCTTGCGACGGACGGTATGCACGTGCTCGGCACGTTTATTGGCGCCGGATTGGCCAGTATTTTCTGGCTGCTGCTGGCGCCAAGAGTCTGGCTTCATATGAGTCAAGGGCTTAGAACCCATCTTTTTTACATGGCGCCCGAAATGTCAAGGAAGCAGCCATTTGCGCCCTTTGTGCTGGCGGGGCTGATGCTGACATTGGCCTGGTTTCACTAGTCGGTCCTGACATGTACAGAGCCGGAAAGTACGTCTACTTTTCAGACAGCAGTTGTACAGCCGCTGGCTGTCGGTGGGGGACAGGTCAACCTTTGACCTGACAGGGAGTTACTCGTGAGCAAGTTTACTTCGGCAGTAAAAGTCCTTGTGGTCGACGATGCGCCATTGATCGTTGAAGAGCTTTGCGAATTTCTGGAGGGCAAAGGTTACCGCTGTGTTCCCTGCGAATCGGGCTATCAGGCGATCAAGCGTTTCAGCGAAGACCTCGATATTGGCCTGGTGTTGCTGGACTTTCACATGCCCGGCATGGACGGCATCGAGCTGATGCAGGAGCTGCAACGATTGTCGGGCAAGCACCGGGCGTTCGAGGCGATCATGCTCACCGGGTGTGCCGACAAGCAGGACGTGATCAAGGCCCTGCGCGCTGGCGTGTCTGACTATTACCAGAAACCGATCGATCTAAATGAGTTGTTCGAAGGTTTGCAGCGCCAGGAAGTGGCCTTGCAGGAAAGGTACAAGAACCTGCAGTTGGGGCATTTGAATCAGAAGCTGCAGTATTTGTCCGAGTCGATCGATGATCTGTACCAGGACCTGGACAAGGTTCGGCGCGGGCCGCAGGCGGCGGACGCGGGTGGTCGGGGTGTCGCTGATTCTGATGCGGTGGAGGTTCCGGCGATTTTCAATCAGCTGTCTCCGCGGCAACTGGAAGTGGCGCGGTTGGTGGGCAAGGGGCAGACCAACTATCAGATTGCCTGTGAGTTGGGGATTACCGAGAACACGGTGAAGTTGTATGTGTCGCAGGTTTTGCGGTTGACGCATATGCATAATCGGACGCAGTTGGCGCTGGCTTTGTCGCCCAATGGTTCTGGGGGGCGGCAGCGGGTTTCGGCGCACTGAGGCTTGGCGGCCTCTGGGCCGACCATGCTGGTGGTTTGAGTTGAGTACATATCCATTCCTGCGGTAACGGCGGCTTATGGTTCCGCTCTTACAGCGGGTCATTTTTGGCAAACGCCCCAAAAGTAACCAAAAGG
>NZ_AKJO01000029.1:0-26084 GCF_000282295.1 Pseudomonas sp. GM33 | reverse complement strand
AGCGTGTTTTCACACAGCCTGTCGATGGCCGGTTTTTTTTTACCTGCAGCGTGCGCCTTACAGCGCGGCAGCGTGCTCGGTCAGGTAAGCTGCAACGCCTTCTGGCGAAGCGTTCATGCCTTTGTCGCCTTTCTTCCAGTTGGCAGGGCAGACTTCGCCGTGCTCTTCGTGGAATTGCAGAGCGTCGACCAGACGCAGCAGCTCTTCCATGTTACGGCCCAATGGCAGGTCGTTGATGATCTGCGAACGGACAACGCCTTTGTCGTCGATCAGGAACGCGCCACGGAACGCTACGCCGTCAGCGGACTGAACGTCGTAGGCCTTCATGATTTCCTGCTTGATGTCGGCAGCCATGGTGTAACGGACTTCGCCGATACCGCCATTGTTGACCGGAGTGTTGCGCCAGGCGTTGTGGGTGAAGTGCGAGTCGATCGACACAGCGACCACTTCAACGTTGCGCGCCTTGAACTCGGACATGCGGTTGTCCAGAGCGATCAGCTCGGACGGGCAAACGAAGGTGAAGTCCAGCGGGTAGAAGAACACCAGGCCGTATTTGCCTTTGATCGCCGAAGACAGGGTGAAGCTGTCTACGATCTCGCCATTGCCGAGTACGGCCGGTACGGTGAAGTCAGGGGCTTGTTTGCCTACGAGTACGCTCATTGGATATCTCCTGGTGTAATAGCGTGAGAAACAGGGTTCGCATCAGCCTGCCACCCTGAGGCGACAGCCCTGTGACACGAACCCCGGTCGCAAAAGACCGGTCATCATACACCGCGTATTTGAGCTGGCTTAGCTGTTTTTTCCCGGTACGATGAAATCCCCAACGGTTTTGTATCACCGGTTTGCCGTATTGACCGTTCGTCAGCCACCCTCGCTTATGACGAAAAGTACTCTGAAACCACTTTGACAATCATTCTCGTTAACATTAAGATCCATCGCAATTGAGTCACAATCAGCGACGGTCCTTCCTTATGTATGTCTGCCTCTGCACTGGCGTCACCGACGGTCAAATCCGCGATGCGATCTATGAAGGATGCTGCAGCTACAAGGAAGTCCGTGCGGCTACCGGCGTTGCCAGTCAATGCGGAAAATGTGCCTGTCTTGCCAAAGAAGTGGTCCGCGAGACCCTGACCAAACTGCAAACGGCCCAGGCTGCAATTCCCTATCCAGCAGAATTTACCGCGGCTTAACTATCGAATTTCAAAGAACCGGACATATGTCCGGTTTTTTTATGCCTCAAAATCAACTAGTTATGCTCTAGACGCGGAACACAAACATTCTTATTCCGATTAATTTTCATTTAAGTTTCAATAACTTAGGTTTGACACTATTAAATACGCGGCTCAAACTCTGTGTTCTATTGACAGCTAATAAAGGGCAGGACCCCATCATGAAAGGCGACGTTACAGTCATCCAGCATCTCAACAAGATCCTTGCCAATGAGCTGGTCGCGATCAATCAATACTTCCTGCATGCGCGCATGTATGAAGATTGGGGCCTGAACAAGCTCGGCAAGCACGAGTACCACGAATCCATCGACGAGATGAAGCACGCGGACAAGCTGATCAAGCGCATCCTGTTCCTTGAAGGCCTGCCGAACGTCCAGGACCTGGGCAAGCTGCACATCGGCGAGCACACCAAGGAAATGCTGGAGTGCGACCTGCGTATCGAGAAAACCGGCCATGCCGACTTGAAAGTGGCTATCGCGCATTGCGAAAAAGTTGGCGACTTTGGCAGCCGTGAGCTGCTTGAAGATATCCTTGAGTCCGAAGAAGAACATATCGACTGGCTGGAAACCCAATTGGGCCTGATCGACAAGATCGGTATCGAAAACTATCTGCAATCGCAGATGGGCGAAGACGAGTAGGAGCTGCCGAAGGCTGCGATCTTTTGACTTTCCAGGATCAAAAGATCGCAGCCGGCGACACCCCCAACAGACACAATAAAAAGCCCCGCCCTCTTTCGAGTGGCGGGGCTTTTTTTGTGCCTGCTGTTGTAGGAGCGAGCCTGCTCGCGATGGTGGTCAACGATAACGCGGGAAATCTGGTTCCCCGCGGCGTTCTTTAGTCCATCGCGAGCTCGCTCCTACAGGAAGCGAATCAGGCTTCGGTCTTTGGAGCAGCGGCCTTGGCGGCAGCGTCCTTGATCAGGCTCTGCAGCGAACCGTCAGCGGCCATTTCAGTCATGATGTCGCTACCGCCGACCAGCTCACCGGCAACCCACAGTTGGGGGAAGGTTGGCCAGTTGGCGTATTTTGGCAGGTTGGCGCGGATTTCCGGGTTCTGCAGGATGTCCACGTACGCAAACTTTTCACCACACGCCATCACGGCCTGTGCAGCTTTCGCGGAGAAGCCGCACTGCGGGGCATTCGGCGAGCCTTTCATGTAAAGCAGAATGGTGTTGTTGGCAATCTGCTCTTTAATCGTTTCGATGATATCCATGGAGCACCTCGGCTGAACTTTCCGACTCATGGGTCGGCACGGTGGCGCATTGTAACGGAAAGCCGAGCGCCCTGCTCGGTCTCTCCGTCAGACTGATTCAAGCCGCCGCCACGGTCACTGGCACGCCATTGAGCGCGGCATTTCCCGACAGTTCGTCAATCCGGCATTCGTCGGTCAGGTCGTTGGCGCTGGAGCCCGGCTGGCTGCAGGCAATCGACATCTGCACGCCCGGCCGCGCGTGACCCCAGCCGTGCGGCAGGCTGACCACGCCTTTCATCATATCAAGACTGCCCAGCACTTCGACCTCAATCACACCCACCCGCGAACTGACCCGAACGCGCTGTCCGTCACTGAGCCCGCGACTGGCCAGGTCGTCCGGATGCATCAACAACTGGTGTCGTGGCTTGCCCTTCACCAACCGATGATAGTTATGCATCCATGAGTTGTTGCTGCGTACATGCCGGCGACCAATCATCAACAACTCGTCGGCGGCCGGCGCCTTCAAGGCGGCGAAGCGCACCAGGTCAGCGAGAATCGCCGCCGGCGCGGCCTGGATGCGTTGATTGGCAGTCTTCAGGCGCGGTGCAAGGTTAGGCTTGAGCGCACCAAGATCGACGCCATGGGGATGATCGAACAAAGTCGCCAGCGATAGCTTGTGCTCCGAGGTGTCGCCGTACATTCCCATGCGCAGGCCGCGATCGATCATTTGCGCCGGGGCGATGGTGGGTTTCAACTCTTTGCCGGTCCTGGCGGCAAACGCCTTGGCCAGCCCGACGAAGATCTCCCAGTCGTGCAATGCCCCTTCGGGCTTGGCGAGGATTGCGCGATTGAAACGACTGACGTTACGCACCGCGAACAGGTTGAATGTGGTGTCGTAATGATCGTTTTCCAGCGCCGATGTGGATGGCAGGATCAGGTCGGCATAGCGCGTGGTTTCATTGATGTACAGGTCGATGCTGACCATGAAATCCAGCCCGTCCAGTGCCTGCTCGAGCTTTCGGCCATTGGGCGTGGATAGCACCGGATTGCCCGCCACGGTGATCAGCGCCCGGACTTGCCCTTGTCCTTCGGTGAGCATTTCTTCGGCCAGCGCAGAGACGGGCAGCTCTCCGGCGTATTCCGGACGCCCGGAAACCCGGCTCTGCCACAAATTGAAATGCCCGCCCGAAGTCGTCGCCACCAGATCCACCGCCGGTTCAGTGCACAAGGCACCCCCCACGCGGTCGAGGTTGCCGGTGACCAGATTGATCAACTGCACCACCCAATGACAAAGTGTTCCGAAGGCCTGGGTCGAGACGCCCATGCGGCCATAACAGACAGCCGAGGGCGCCGCGGCGAAGTCTCGCGCTAATTGGCGGATCTGTTCGGCTGGTACCGCGCACAACGGACTCATGGCCTCGGCGGTGAACGGCGCGACGGCCTCCCGCACGTCCTCCAGACCGTCTACCGGCAGATGGCCGTCGCGGGTCAGACCTTCAGCGAACAAGGTGTTGAGCAACCCGAACAACAGCGCGGCATCACCGCCCGGGCGCACGAACAGATGCTGATCGGCAATCGCCGCCGTTTCACTGCGGCGAGGGTCGACCACCACCACTTTGCCACCCCGGGCCTGTATCGCCTTCAAGCGCTTTTCCACGTCGGGCACGGTCATGATGCTGCCGTTCGAAGCCAGCGGGTTGCCGCCCAGGATCAGCATGAAATCGGTGTGATCGATGTCCGGGATCGGAAGCAGCAAACCGTGACCGTACATCAAATGACTGGTCAGGTGATGGGGCAATTGATCGACCGACGTTGCGGAAAAACGGTTGCGGGTTTTCAGCAGGCCGAGGAAATAATTGCTGTGGGTCATCAGCCCGTAATTGTGCACGCTCGGGTTGCCTTGATAGACCGCCACGGCGTTTTGCCCATGGTGCTCCTGAATCGCCGCCAGGCGCTCGGCCACCAGGTTGAACGCCGCGTCCCACTCGATGGGCTGCCATTCATTGCCCACCCGCTGCATCGGTTGGTGCAGGCGGTCCGGATCGTTCTGGATGTCTTGCAGGGCCACGGCCTTGGGGCAGATATGGCCACGGCTGAATGCGTCCTGGGGATCGCCCTTGATCGACGTGATCTGCACGCTGCCGCCTTCGACCTTGGTGGTTTCGATGGTCAGGCCACAGATGGCTTCGCACAAATGGCACGCACGGTGATGGAGAGTCTTGGTCATGGCCAGTCTGTCTTGTCATGGGCGGGCACCGATGGCCGCGGAAACAAAACTATGGCGCCAGACCCGACGCCACGCCAGCGACGTTCGTCTTGTGAATCGAGGGTTATCAGGCAAGCCGATGGCCGCCAGAGCCCAGTTCGAAGGTAGCCTGGGCGGCGCCCTGCAACTGGATGCCCTGAAGGGTCGGCTCGCCGATCAGGCACCAATGTTCGTCGGGCCCGGCAGGGATGAATGACAGGTCAGAAACCGACTGTCAGCGCACCATTGCCGCCCCGCCTGATTGCCAAGCCCCGAGAGGCCGGTGTACAAATGAACCGCTGCTTTCAGGAAACAGGCTTCAAAAGCGCTACCTCGGTGAATCCGTAGCACCTCTGAAACTCCCTAAAAACTGTAGCCCTATTGGTAAGACGCGACATTTAATTATAAGATCGCGCCTTCCCCTATTTCGTCGCCCCGTGCGGCTTACGCCGCAGGTCTCGCCCGTTGTTCCGTCAAACAAGGCTTTGAGCATCTGCGGTTTGTAGCAAAAAGGTAGTCAATGATGAGCGCAAGGCACTTTCTCTCCCTGATGGATTGCACGCCCGAAGAGCTGGTCAGCGTGATCCGTCGAGGCGTTGAGCTCAAGGACCTGCGTAACCGCGGCGTACTGTTCGAGCCTCTGAAAAACCGCGTCCTGGGGATGATTTTCGAGAAATCCTCGACCCGCACCCGGATCTCCTTTGAGGCCGGCATGATCCAGCTCGGCGGCCAGGCGATCTTCCTGTCGCCACGTGACACCCAACTGGGCCGTGGCGAGCCGATCGGCGACTGTGCCATCGTCATGTCGAGCATGCTCGATGCGGTGATGATCCGTACCTTTGCCCACAGCAACCTGACCGAGTTCGCCGCCAACTCCCGCGTACCTGTGATCAACGGCCTGTCCGATGACCTGCACCCGTGCCAGCTGCTGGCCGACATGCAGACCTTCCTCGAACACCGCGGCTCGATCCAGGGCAAGACCGTGGCCTGGATTGGCGATGGCAACAACATGTGCAACAGCTATATAGAAGCGGCGATCCAGTTCGACTTCCAGTTGCGCGTTGCCTGCCCGGAAGGCTACGAGCCCAACCCAGTGTTCCTGGCCAAGGCCGGCGATCGCGTCTCCATCGTTCGCGACCCGAAAGACGCCGTGCGCGGTGCACACCTGGTGAGCACCGACGTCTGGACCTCCATGGGCCAGGAAGAGGAAACCGCCAAGCGCCTGCAACTGTTCGCACCGTTCCAGGTCAACCGCGCCCTGCTCGACCTGGCCGCTGACGACGTGCTGTTCATGCACTGCCTGCCGGCGCACCGTGGCGAGGAAATCAGCGTCGACCTGCTCGACGACAAACGCTCGGTGGCCTGGGATCAAGCCGAAAACCGTCTGCATGCGCAAAAAGCCCTGCTCGAATTCCTCGTCGAACCGGCGTATCACCACGCATGAGCCAGCCATTACTGCTTAACCTGCGCAACCTCGCGTGCGGCTATCAAGACCAACGCGTGGTGCAGAACCTGAACCTGCATTTGAACGCCGGTGACATCGGTTGCCTGCTGGGCTCTTCCGGCTGCGGCAAGACCACCACTCTGCGGGCGATTGCCGGTTTCGAACCGGTACACGAAGGCGAAATCCAGCTGGCCGGCGAGACCATCTCCAGCGCCGGCTTCACCCTCGCCCCGGAGAAACGCCGCATCGGCATGGTGTTCCAGGACTACGCGCTGTTCCCGCACTTGAGTGTGGCCGACAACATCGCCTTCGGCATTCGCAAGCATCCGCAAAAGGATCGCGTCACCGAAGAGCTGCTGGAACTGGTCAACCTGAAGAACCTCGGCAAGCGCTTCCCCCACGAGCTTTCCGGTGGGCAGCAGCAACGTGTCGCCCTGGCCCGTGCCCTGGCGCCGGAACCGCAACTGCTGTTGCTCGACGAGCCGTTCTCCAACCTCGATGGCGAATTGCGCCGCAAGCTCAGCCATGAAGTACGCGACATCCTCAAGGCCCGTGGCACCAGCGCGATTCTGGTGACTCACGACCAGGAAGAAGCCTTCGCGGTCAGCGACCACGTTGGCGTGTTCAAGGAAGGTCGACTGGAACAGTGGGATACGCCCTACAACCTGTATCACGAACCGCTGACACCCTTTGTAGCCAGCTTCATCGGCCAGGGCTATTTCATTCGCGGTCAGTTGAGCAGCCCGGAGTCGGTGCAAACCGAGCTGGGTGAGTTGCGCGGCAACCGGGCCTACACTTGGCCGGTAGGCGGCGCCGTGGACGTGCTGCTGCGTCCGGACGATATCGTCTACGCACCGGACAGCGCACTGAAGGCACGAATCGCCGGCAAGACATTCCTCGGTGCATCGACCCTGTATCGTTTGCAACTGCCGACAGGTGCGCAGTTGGAGTCGATCTTCCCGAGCCATGTCGATCGTCAGGTCGGGGCGGATGTGGGCATTCGTGTCGCGGCTGAACACCTGGTGCTGTTCCAGGCGTCCGGCAGCACGGCGGCGCAGATTCCTGCTGTTGAATCGGGAGTCCGGCGCTACAGCACGGCCAACTGACATACATGGATCAAATGTGGGAGCGGGCTTGCTCCGGGCGGCGTTCCGACGAAGGCGGAGTGTCAGTCGATGATGATGTTAACTGACAGTCCGCCTTCGTCGGAACGCCGCCCGGAGCAAGCCCGCTCCCACAATTGGATTTGAGTTAGCCCAGCATCAGCGTACCACTGGCAACCAGCGTCGCATCCCCGCCGATCTTCACCCTCTCACCTTCCAGCCGACAGAACAACTCCCCGCCCCGCGTCGAACGCTGACAGGCCGTCAGGCTCGACTTGCCCAAACGCTTTGACCAGTATGGAATCAGAAGGCAATGGGTCGATCCGGTCACCGGGTCTTCATTGATGCCGATTGCCGGGGCGAAGTATCGGGAAACGAAATCGTGCTGCTCGCCCCGCGCAGTCACGATGGCGCCCAACCACGGCAGTTTCGCCAGGGCCACCATGTCCGGCTTGCAGTCGAGCACGGCTTGCTCCGACTCCAGCACCACGAACAGCTCATTCGAAGCCAGTACCTCGACAGCCTCCACGCCCAGTGCACGCTCGATGTCCGAGATCACACTCACCGGCGACGCAGTGATCGACGGGAAATCCAGCCACAGTCGTCCATCTTCACGGGTCACGCTCAACGGACCGGATTTGCAGATAAAGTCCAGGCGCTCGACCGGCTCTTTATAGACCTCAAACAACACATGGGCACTGGCCAGTGTCGCGTGACCGCACAATGGCACCTCGGTGGTCGGTGTAAACCAGCGGATGTGCCAGCCCTGCCCTTCGCGCACGACAAACGCCGTTTCGGCGAGGTTGTGCTCGGCGGCAATCCTCTGCATCAATTCATCGGCGAGCCAGGCATCGAGCCGATAGACCATCGCCGGGTTACCGCTGAATGGCTGATTGCTGAACGCGTCGACTTGATGAAACTCCAGCTGCATAACCTTCTCCCTTTGTCAGATCGCCGAGCATGCAGCGCCGACCGAACCGGCACCAGTGACAGAACCGGCTGATTTTCACCATACAGCGCTGCGCTCACGCACGGCCGATATCGGCAAACTTCGCCTGGGTGTGTTCGGCCAGCACGGCCGGCGCCAGTTCGACTTCCAGTCCACGCCGGCCAGCACTGACAAAAATGCTGGCGAAGGGCTGGGCCGAGTTATCAATGAACGTACGCAAACGCTTTTTCTGCCCCAGCGGGCTGATCCCGCCCAACAGATAACCCGTAGAGCGCTGCGCTGCCGCCGGATCGGCCATTTCGACCTTTTTCACGCCGGCGGCATGGGCCAGCCCTTTCAAGTCCAGACTGCCGACAACCGGCACCACAGCCACCAGCAACTCTCCTTTTTCGCTGGCCGCCAGCAAGGTCTTGAACACCTGCGCCGGGTCGAGCCCGAGTTTTTCCGCGGCTTCCAGACCATAGGAAGCGGCCTTCGGGTCATGTTCGTAACTGTGTACGCGATGTTCGGCCCGAACCTTTTTCAATAAATCCAATGCGGGGGTCATGGCAGCTCCAGACTGGGCGGCAGAAGAAAATACTGCGCCGGATTCTAGGACATTGATCGTCAAAAGGCTCTACGGCAGCGCATCCATAACGCCATTGCCTGGCCATGCCATTTGCGCAATGACTCATTCATTCATGCAACGAATAGTTTTTTTGTGACCAGCGGTTCACTTTCGACCTTTGACAGCAGCGTTTCTTGTCTATATTTTTTCGTTTCTGAAACTGCACGAAACGTCCTACCGCTGTACCCGGCAGTAAACCGCGAAAGAATGGGGATCCTGCCTCGGCGAAAAACGCGCGTTGACCATGAAGGCAAGAACGCGCCAGACAACAAAAAAAATTGAGGTTTCAATGACTACTGCTTTACAACAACCGTCGCTCTCGAGCCAATGCATGGCCGAGTTTCTGGGTACGGCGCTGCTGATCTTTTTTGGTACCGGTTGTGTTGCCGCGCTCAAGGTCGCGGGTGCCAGTTTTGGTTTGTGGGAAATCAGCATTATCTGGGGCGTCGGCGTCAGCATGGCGATCTACCTCACCGCGGGGGTTTCCGGGGCTCATCTCAACCCTGCCGTCAGTATTGCCCTGAGCATTTTCGCGGACTTCGAAAAGCGCAAATTGCCTTTCTACGTACTCGCCCAAGTGGCGGGGGCCTTCTGTGGCGCGTTGTTGGTTTACACGCTCTACAGCAATCTATTCTTCGAATTCGAACAAACGCAGCACATGGTTCGTGGCACGCAAGCCAGCCTTGAATTGGCCTCCGTGTTCTCCACCTTCCCGAATCCTGCGCTGACCACCGCCCAGGCATTTCTGGTGGAGGTGATCATTACGGCCATCCTGATGGGCGTGATCATGTCCCTGACCGACGACAACAATGGCCTGCCCAAGGGCCCGTTGGCACCGCTGCTGATCGGCCTGTTGATCGCGGTGATCGGTAGCTCGATGGGACCGCTGACCGGTTTTGCCATGAACCCTGCGCGGGACTTCGGCCCTAAACTGATGACTTTCTTCGCTGGCTGGGGTGAAATTTCCTTCACTGGCGGACGCGATATTCCGTACTTCCTGATTCCTGTTTTTGCGCCGATTATCGGTGCCTGCCTCGGCGCCGCCGCCTATCGCGGGCTGATTGCCCGCCATCTGCCCGGCGCCGTACCTGCTACAAAGGATGAGCGACCTGCCATTGACGGCAAACCCAGAACGTCCTGATACCGTTGGCGCGTGCCCCTGCCCTTTGATCACGCGCCAGACCTCACTCCCTTTTTTCGTCCAAGGCAATCGACATGACCGACACACAGAATAAGAACTACATCATTGCCCTCGATCAGGGTACGACCAGCTCCCGCGCGATCATTTTCGACCGCGACGCGAACGTGGTCTGCACCGCCCAACGGGAGTTCGCCCAGCATTACCCGCAAGCCGGTTGGGTCGAGCATGACCCGATGGAGATCTTCGCCACCCAAAGCGCCGTGATGGTCGAGGCCCTGGCACAAGCCGGCCTGCACCACGACCAGGTAGCGGCCATCGGCATCACCAACCAGCGCGAAACCACCGTGGTGTGGGACAAGAACACCGGTCGCCCGATCTACAACGCCGTCGTCTGGCAGTGCCGACGCAGCACCGAGATCTGCCAGCAGCTCAAGCGCGACGGCCACGAGCAATACATCAGCGACACCACCGGCCTGGTCACCGATCCCTACTTCTCCGGCACCAAGCTCAAGTGGATTCTCGACAACGTCGAAGGCAGCCGCGAACGTGCGCGCAATGGCGAACTGCTGTTCGGCACCGTCGACAGCTGGCTGATCTGGAAATTTACCGGCGGCAAGGTGCACGTCACCGACTACACCAACGCCTCGCGCACCATGCTCTTCAACATCCACACCCTCGAGTGGGACGCGAAGATGCTGGAGCTGCTGGATATCCCACGCGAAATGCTCCCGGAAGTTAAATCGTCCTCGCAAATCTACGGCCACACCAAAAGCGGCATCGCCATCGGCGGTATCGCCGGTGACCAGCAGGCCGCCCTGTTCGGCCAGATGTGCGTCGAGCCAGGCCAGGCGAAAAACACCTACGGCACCGGCTGCTTCCTGCTGATGAACACCGGTGACAAAGCGGTGAAATCCAAGCATGGCATGCTGACCACCATCGCTTGCGGCCCTCGCGGCGAAGTGGCTTACGCACTGGAAGGCGCAGTGTTCAACGGCGGCTCCACCGTGCAATGGCTGCGTGACGAGCTGAAGATCATCAACGACGCCCACGACACCGAATACTTCGCCAACAAGGTCAAGGACAGCAACGGCGTGTACCTGGTGCCGGCCTTCACCGGACTTGGCGCACCGTACTGGGACCCGTACGCCCGTGGCGCATTGTTCGGCCTGACCCGCGGCGTACGCGTGGACCACATCATTCGTGCCGCGCTGGAGTCGATTGCCTACCAGACCCGCGACGTGCTGGACGCCATGCAGCAGGACTCCGGGGAGCGTCTGAAAGCTCTGCGCGTGGACGGCGGCGCGGTGGCCAACAACTTCCTCATGCAATTCCAGGCCGACATCCTCGGCACGCAGGTCGAGCGCCCGCAAATGCGCGAAACCACAGCACTCGGCGCCGCTTACCTGGCAGGCCTGGCCTGTGGCTTCTGGGGCAGCCTGGAAGAGTTGCGTGGCAAGGCCGTGATCGAGCGCCGGTTCGAGCCGACGCTGGATGAAGCGGCGAAGGAAAAACTCTACGCCGGTTGGAAAAAAGCGGTCAGCCGCACCCGCGATTGGGCGGTTGAAGACGAGGTTGAATAAGCGAACTCCAGTCCCCGTATCTGTATGTAACTGGTAGGGAGCGGATTCCTGCGGCATCATGGGCAAATTTTGCACGGCAGCCCAAAGGACGCCCCATGAATCTGCCTCCCCGTCAGCAGCAAATCCTCGAGCTGGTTCGCGAACGCGGCTATGTCAGCATCGAGGAAATGGCCACGTTGTTCGTCGTTACACCGCAGACCATCCGCCGCGACATCAATCAGCTCGCGGAAGCCAACCTGTTGCGTCGCTACCACGGTGGCGCCGCCTATGACTCCAGTGTCGAAAACACCGCCTACGCCATGCGCGCCGATCAGATGCGCGATGAAAAACAGCGTATCGGCGAAGCCATTGCCGCGCAGATTCCCGACCATGCCTCGTTGTTCATCAACATCGGCACCACCACCGAATCCATCGCCCGGGCGCTGCTCAACCACAGTCATCTGAAGATCATCACCAACAACCTGCATGTGGCCTCCATGCTCAGCGCCAAGGACGACTTCGACGTGCTGCTGACCGGTGGCAACGTGCGGCGCGACGGCGGCGTGGTCGGTCAGGCCAGTGTCGACTTCATCAACCAGTTCAAGGTCGATTTTGCCCTGGTCGGCATCAGTGGTATCGATGAGGACGGCAGCCTGCTGGACTTCGATTATCAGGAAGTGCGGGTATCCCAGGCGATCATCGCCAATGCCCGACAAGTGATACTCGCGGCCGACTCGAGCAAATTCGGGCGCAACGCCATGATTCGCCTGGGACCGATCAGCCTGGTCGATTGCCTGGTCACCGATCAGCAGCCTTCCCCGGCGCTGGCGCAACTGTTGAACCAGCACAAGGTTCGGCTGGAAGTCGTTTAAGCCCTATCGGCCTTAAAAGATCGCAGCCTTCGGCAGCTCCTACAGATGCACCCAAATCTGTAGGAGCTGCCGAAGGCTGCGATCTTTTGCTTTTATGTTCGTAAATTTTCCTTTAACGGCCCTTCGATGAGTATTTTCAATCGAAGCTGACTGGCTGTGCGCCTCTTTATGGGCTAGTATTTTCGCAAATGAACATTAATGTTCGAATTCAAATACAGAACATCAAAGAATTCCGAGGCCGTGCCGATGCCCACTTCCACCTTGCCAATGCCCCCTCTCGCCGAGGTCTACGATATCGCCGTCATCGGTGGCGGGATCAATGGCGTGGGGATCGCAGCAGATGCCGCCGGTCGCGGTCTTTCGGTGTTCCTTTGCGAAAAGGATGACCTGGCCAGCCATACTTCGTCGGCCAGCAGCAAGTTGATCCACGGCGGCCTGCGCTACCTCGAACATTACGAATTTCGCCTGGTGCGTGAAGCCCTGGCCGAGCGTGAAGTACTGTTGGCCAAGGCACCGCACATCGTCAAGCAAATGCGCTTCGTGTTGCCACACCGCCCACACCTGCGCCCGGCATGGATGATCCGCGCCGGGCTGTTCCTCTATGACAACCTGGGCAAGCGCGAGCAACTCCAGGGTTCGAAAAGCCTGAAGTTCGGCCCCGACAGCGCGCTGAAAAGCGAGATCACCAAGGGTTTCGAATACTCCGATTGCTGGGTCGACGACGCGCGCCTGGTGGTGTTGAACGCCATGGCCGCCCGGGAACAAGGCGCCCACGTTCACACCCAAACCCGCTGCGTCAGCGCACGCCGCACCAAGGGTCTGTGGCACCTGCACCTGGAACGCAGCGATGGCAGCCTGTTTTCGATTCGCGCCAAGGCATTGGTCAACGCGGCCGGGCCATGGGTCGCCAGGTTCATTCGCGACGACCTGAAGATGGAATCGCCTTACGGCATCCGCCTGATCCAGGGCAGCCACCTGATCGTACCGAATCTGTATGAAGGCGAACACGCGCACATCCTGCAAAACGAAGATCAGCGCATCGTGTTCACCATTCCGTACTTGAACCACTTCACCCTGATCGGCACTACGGACCGCGAGTACACCGGCGATCCGGCTGCCGTTGCAATCACCGACGGCGAAACCGACTACTTGTTGAACGTGGTCAACGCCCATTTCAAAAAGCAGATCAGCCGCGACGACATCCTGCACAGCTATTCCGGTGTGCGTCCTCTGTGCAACGACGAATCCGACAACCCATCGGCCGTGACCCGCGATTACACCCTGGCGCTGTCGGGCAGTGGCGAGGAAGCCCCATTGCTGTCGGTGTTCGGCGGCAAGCTCACCACTTACCGTAAGCTCGCCGAGTCAGCGCTGGCGCAACTGGCACCGTACTTCAAGCACATCAAGCCGAGCTGGACCGCCAGCGCCCCGTTGCCGGGCGGTGAAGACATGACCACCCCGCAAGCCTTGAGCTCACGTATCCGCGACCAGTTCGACTGGGTACCGAGCGAGATCGCGCGCCGCTGGGCCACCACCTACGGCAGCCGTACCTGGCGCATGCTTGAAGGTGTACAAGACCTCAGCGACATGGGCGAGCATATCGGCGGCGGCCTCTACACCCGTGAAGTCGACTACCTGTGCAGCGAAGAATGGGCCACCAGCGCCCACGACATCCTCTGGCGTCGCAGCAAGCTCGGCTTGTTCACGACAGTAGCCGAGCAGGACAAGCTCAAGGACTACCTGAATCAGGTCGAGCAGAACCGCAGCAAGATCGAAGCGGCCTGATCGGTCACCGGCATAAACAAAAGCCCCTGGATCTCGCGATTCAGGGGCTTTTGTTTATCGATGGATTTCAGTCGCGCAAATCCGATTCATGAATCGGCTGCTCACGGTGAGTCGCCCGCTGATACTGCGCCGGCCACACAGCCTTGTGCCCGCCCAGGTCATCATCGGCGTGCAGTGCCCAGTACGGATCGCGCAACAATTCACGGGCCAGGAAGATGATGTCCGCCTGGCAGGTACGCAGGATGTGCTCGGCCTGGGCCGGCTCGGTGATCATGCCGACCGTTCCGGTGGCCATGCCCGACTCCTTGCGCACACGTTCGGCGAAGCGGGTCTGGTAGCCGGGGCCTGTGGGAATTTCGGCATTCACCGCCGTTCCGCCCGACGAGACGTCGATCAGGTCCACGCCCAAGGCTTTGAGGCGACGCGCCAGTTCCACGGTTTCATCGGGGTTCCAGCCGTCTTCGACCCAGTCGGTGGCCGATACCCGGACAAACACCGGTAACTCTTCAGGCCACACCGCGCGTATCGCTTCAGTGACCTGCAGCACCAGCCGAATACGATTTTCGAACGAGCCGCCATATTGATCGCGACGCTGATTGCTCAACGGCGACAGGAACTGATGCAGCAGGTAGCCATGGGCGGCGTGCACTTCGACCACCTTGAAACCGGCCGTCAGCGAGCGCTTTGCCGCATCGACAAAGGCCTGGATCACTTGGGCGATCTCGCCGTCATCCAGTTGCCTGGGTTGGGTGTGCTGTGGATCGAACGCAATCGGTGAGGGTCCGACCGGCACCCAGCCGCCCTCATCGGGTTTGACGCTGCCGTGCTTGCCAAGCCATGGCCTGTAGGTACTGGCCTTGCGCCCGGCATGGGCCAGTTGAATACCGGCAACGCCGCCCTGGGCGTTGATGAAGCGGGTGATGCGTTGCAGGGGTTCGATCTGCTCGTCATTCCACAGACCGAGGTCCTGAGCCGTGATACGCCCGTCGGCGGTGACCGCCGTGGCTTCGGTAAACACCAGCCCGGCCCCGCCGACAGCACGGCTGCCGAGGTGGACCAGGTGCCAGTCATTGGCCAGGCCGTCGGCGCTGGAATACTGGCACATCGGCGATACCGCGATGCGGTTGGGCAGGGTCAATTGGCGAAGGGTAAAGGGTTCAAGCAGCAGACTCATGGGGCACCTCTCGAATCAGTGGGCAGGCTCCAGGTTCTGTTTGAATAGTCGACGAGTGACAGGAAAAAGGTACAACACCCGCCCCCGCGGGCAAAAAATTCGACAAAACGTCACAAGACCAAAATCAAGCAGTGATTAGAGCCTAGTCGACATCGACGGATGTCGCCCCCTTGTAGGAGCGAGCTCGCTCGCGATGGACGACAGGACACCGCGGGGTATCAGGTTCCCAGCGCCATCGTTCACGACCATCGCGAGCAAGCTCGCTCCTACAGGTGTGGGGTCAACGCGGTTCGATATGGGCAATCATCAGTTGAACCGTCTCGTTGCCACGAAACTCGTTGAGGTCGAGCTTGTAGGCCAGTTCCACCCACTTGATGGTCGGATTCGGCCAGATGTCGCGGTCGATCCCGAAGGCAATGCCGTCGAGTTTCACCGAACCACATTCACTTTTGAGCACCACTTTGAGGTGCCGTTCGCCCACCACGCGCTGCTCGACCAACTGGAACACCCCATGAAACAACGGTTCCGGGAAGTGCTGCCCCCAAGGGCCGGCATGCCGCAGGGCGCGGGCCAGTTCCAGGTGAAACTCTTCCACTGCCAGGGTGCCGTCCGACAACAAGCGGCCAGTCAGGTCTTCTTCGCGCAGTTGCCGGCGCACTTCAGCGTCAAAGGCCTCGGCGAACAAGGGGAAATTCGCTTCCGGCAGCGTCAGGCCGGCCGCCATTGCGTGGCCACCATACTTGGTGATCAGATTCGGATGCTGCGCCGCCACCACGCTCAAGGCGTCGCGGATGTGAAAGCCCTGGACCGAACGCCCAGACCCCTTGAGCAGGCCGTCACCGGCATCGGCAAAGGCGATGGTCGGGCGGAAATAACGCTCTTTCATCCGAGACGCGAGGATACCGATGACGCCCTGATGCCACTCGGGATCGAACAGGCACAAGCCGAACGGCATCGACTCCACCGGCAGATCCTTGAGCTGGGCCAGCGCTTCGCGCTGCATGCCCTGCTCGATGGATTTGCGATCCTGGTTCATGCCGTCCAGTTGGGCCGCCATCTCACGGGCCAGAGCTGTGTCTTCGGTCAACAGGCATTCGATGCCCAGGCTCATGTCATCCAGGCGCCCTGCGGCATTCAGGCGTGGACCGACGATGAAACCCAGGTCGGTGGAGGTGATGCGCGCATGATCACGCTTGGCCACCTCGAGGATCGCCTTGACTCCTGGCCGGGCACGTCCGGCGCGAATCCGCTCGAGGCCCTGATGCACCAGAATACGATTGTTGGCATCCAGCGGCACCACGTCGGCCACGCTGCCCAAGGCCACCAGATCGAGCAATTCGCCGATATTCGGCTGCGGCTTGCTGGTGTACCAGCCGAGTTCGCGCAAACGCGCACGCAGGGCCATCAGCACATAGAAAATCACCCCGACACCGGCCAGGGCTTTGCTCGGGAACGCGCAACCTGGCTGGTTCGGATTGACGATGGCATCGGCCAATGGCAGTTCGTCGCCGGGCAAGTGGTGATCGGTAACCAGCACCTTGAGCCCGGCCTTTTTCGCCGCGGCCACGCCTTCGACGCTGGAGATGCCGTTATCCACGGTGATCAGCAAATGAGGCTGACGCTCCAGCGCGACCGCGACGATCTCCGGGGTCAGGCCGTAGCCATAGTCGAAACGGTTCGGCACCAGATAATCGACATGCGCCGCCCCCAGCAAACGCAGACCCAGCGTGCCCACGGTGCTGGCCGTTGCGCCGTCGGCATCGAAGTCGCCGACGATCAGTATGCGCTGGCGCTGTTCGATCGCCGTCACCAGTAAATCCACCGCGGCATCAATGCCCTTGAGTTGCTGGAACGGAATCAGCCGCGCCAGGCTCTTGTCCAGTTCCGCCTCCGATTGCACGCCCCGCGCCGCATAAAGGCGGGTCAGCAGTGGCGGAATATCACCGAGGAATGGCAGGGTGTCGGGCAGCAGGCGAGGTTCGATGCGCATGGGGTGAAAGATGCTTCTCTTCAATACGTAGGATAAAACCGGGTGACGCGCTGAAACGGCGAGAAATCAGCCGCGCTCACCGGCCAGCCACTGCAACTGAACTTCGTGCTGACCACGATCGTCGGTGACGAAGATCGTCCCTTCGCTGATCATCACGTCCCACTTGATGACGCGTGGCATGTCTTTGGCCAACGTCTCCAGAACTTCCTGAGGCACGGCAGCGATGTTGACGTTTTTCAGGTTTTTCACCGCGGGCACCACTTTGCCTTCCCACACCCGCAGGCTGCCGTAGGCCAGCAGGCTGGTGCGCTCGGTGCGGCGCGAGCACCAGGTCAGGCGCTCGGCATCCGGCTGGCCGACTTCGATCCAGTGCAAAACGCGGTCATCCAGGCTTTTTTCCCACAAGGCCGGTTCATCCACTTCCGACAGACCACGGCCGAACGACAGCTGTTCGTTGTACCAGAGGGCGTAGGCCAGCAGGCGCACGGTCATGCGCTCCTCGGTTTCCGAAGGGTGACGGGCGATGGTCTGCTTCACGCTCTCATAGACGCTGCGGTCGAGGTCGGTGAGGTTCAGTTCAAACTTGTAGGTCGTGGACGGCTGGGCCATGAACGGGCTTCTTGATACGAGGAAAGGCGGCAAGTCTAACCGATGCGACGGGCAATCCACGAATTGAAGGTGATCAACCTGAAGCGCCTGACAGTCGGCTATGTTAAAACGCTGTATTCGCCCATCCCTTGTCCAGCAGGATCCCGCATGCCGTTCACCGCCAAACCGCTTTCCGGTCTGAAAGTCATCGAATTGGGCACCTTGATTGCCGGCCCGTTTGCTTCGCGCATTTGCGCTGAATTCGGTGCCGATGTGATCAAGATCGAATCCCCGGACGGCGGTGATCCATTGCGCAAATGGCGCAAATTGTATGAAGGCACTTCGTTGTGGTGGTTCGTCCAGGCGCGCAACAAAAAGTCCCTGACCCTCAATCTCAAACACCCCGAAGGTCAGGCGATCCTGAAACAGTTGCTCGGTGAAGCCGACATTCTGATCGAGAACTTTCGTCCCGGCGTCCTCGAAAAACTCGGCCTGGGCTGGGACGTCCTGCACGCCTTGAACCCGAAGCTGGTCATGGTGCGGCTGTCGGGTTTCGGCCAGTCCGGCCCGATGAAAGATCAGCCCGGCTTTGGCGCGGTCGGCGAGTCCATGGGCGGCCTGCGCTACATCACCGGCTTCGAGGACCGGCCACCGGTGCGCACCGGCATTTCCATCGGTGACTCGATTGCCGCGCTCTGGGGTGTGATCGGCGCGTTGATGGCCCTGCGTCATCGCGAGGTCAACGGCGGCCAGGGGCAAGTGGTGGACGTGGCGCTGTATGAAGCCATCTTCGCCATGATGGAAAGCATGGTCCCGGAATTCGACGTATTCGGCTTCATCCGCGAGCGCACGGGCAATATCATGCCGGGCATCACCCCGTCCTCGATCCACACCAGCGCCGACGGCAAGCACGTGCAGATTGGCGCCAATGGCGACGCCATTTTCAAACGCTTCATGCTGATCATTGGCCGGGAGGACCTCGCCAATGACCCTCTGCTTGCCAGCAACGATGGCCGTGATGCGCGGCGCGACGAGCTCTATGGCGTCATCGATCGTTGGGTCAATTCGCTGCCGCTGGACAGGGTGCTGGCGCTGCTCAATCAGGCCGACGTGCCGGCCAGCCGGATCTTCAGCGCCGAAGACATGTTCAATGACCCTCAGTACCTGGCGCGCGAAATGTTCCTGCAGGCCAAACTGCCGGACGGTAAAGACTTCAAGATGCCGGGAATCGTGCCGAAACTCTCAGAGACTCCCGGTGAATGTGAATGGGTCGGGCCACAACTGGGTGAGCACAACGCACAGGTACTCCAGGAACTTGGCTATGACGCGACGCAGATCGCACAGTTGCGCAAAGACGGAGCCATCTGAGCTGAGGCGACTGCATGCATGGGCCATTCGGTACTGCCGGTCTCGGGCCGGTTGCTTGCTTTGCGTGCTGGCGACCTTGCTCCTGCTGATTGAACCGGTCCCATCAGCCCTGGCGCAATCCAGGGAAACCCTGATCTGGCTCAAACGCGACCTGCCGCCGTTGACGATCTTCGACGGACCGAAAAAGGGCCTGGGCGTCATCGATCAACTGCTTCCCCTGTTGATTGCCGGCATGCCGCAGTACCAGCACAGCGTGATGAGGGTCAATCGCGCGCGTGGCCTGCAAATGCTTCACGAACCGTCCCTCGTCTGCGACGCGGCGCTGAACTGGAGCAAGGAACGGGAACAGTGGATCGCCTTTTCCATCCCGGTCTTCCGTGCCATGAGCAATGGCCTGGCCGTGCGGCGCGCTGACCAGAAGGTACTGGCCCCCTTTATCAAAGATGGCGAAGTGGACCTCGCAAAGTTGCTCGCCAACGGCAACGAAAAACTGGGCATCGTCGCCGAGCGCAATTACGGCCAATACCTCGACGGGCTGCTCAAGCAAGCACCCGCCGACGTGCTGACACCTCATTACGGCGACGACGCCTTGGGCAGCCTCCTGCAAATGCAGCGCCTTGGGCGTTTGCGCCTGTTGTTGGGCTATCGCCCGGAAATCCGCTACCAGGCTTCGCTGCAAGGTATCGCCGAGGATGAATTGCAGTTCTATCCAATCCGTGGCACGGGCAAATACCTGTCCGGCTACATCGGATGCACCGACACGCCAAAGGGCCGACAGGCCATTGTCGAAATCAATCAGATGCTGCGTACCCTGCCCCGCGAGCGCCTGGACGAGGCCTATGCCGCCTGGCTGGATCCGCAAAGCCGCAGTGATTACCTGAAAGACACCAAGGCGTTTTTCGACAATCTGGCGCAGCCATGATCAATCACGGGCAAAAAGAAACCCCGAGAAGTGGGGAAACGACTCGGGGTTAAACGTGGCCTGCTTGGAGACCAGTAGCAGCAAGCTACAAGCACCGGAGCACAATGCTTGATCCTGCTGTTACAAGGTCTGACTGACCTGGGCGTGGGAAGGTTCCCACAAAAATCCGTTCAATTGCGGCTGGCCAGAAGTTTGTCCCGGGCAGCATTACGCAATGCCGCGATGACACAGGGCTCAAGGCGTCCTTCAGCGATCAGCACGTCGCGATGCAAACCATCGACCACATCCGTCAGCAGGCGCTTGTCATTCAACTGGGCCTGATTGAACTCGCGCTCGACCACGGTCGCGCCGATAGCATTTTTCAGGGTCACCCGACATTCGCCACGAATGCCTGACGGGGTCAATGTGACCTGATACGGGCTCAGCGCCTCACCGAGCAACAGACTGATACTTTCCATCCCGATCACCACTCATTAGTCCGAAAACAACGTGCCAGGGGCATGCCTGTAACAGATGACCACTTGCCCGAGAAGAAAGTTCTGGATACTGACCGCAGGCGAACCTGCCGTGCAGTCAAGAGAGCATGCACGGCGAACATGACAGAGAAAAAAACCGGCCGTCACGTTTGTCGGGTACGCCGGGCGATGTCGGCCCAGCCTCCCAACAAGCCTTTCATCTGGCCATCCGCCGTGTAAAACGGCACCGTCCACTGGTAGATATCCCTGACCCCCTCCTTGAACAGCAATTGGCGTTCGAAGAAGCGCGTCCTGCGAGTACTCAACTGCGCCATGAACTCGGCATGCAACAGTTCCGCGGTTTGTCTGGGCATGACATCGACCTCGATCAACTGCCGCCCCTGCATCCGGTCAAAACGTGTCGACAAGGCGTCCTCATAACTTTTGTTGCACATGATCAAACGCCCTTGCAGATCACGGACAAACATCGGGTCAGGCATGGCATCCATCAGGGCATGCTGGAATGCGAGCTGATCGCGCAAGCTCCTTTGGGCCTCGACCCGCTGCCTGACGACCACCGCCAACCGTCGGTTCCAGAGCAGGGACAACAGGCCGAACAGGCTGAGCACAAACATGCCCCAGCAGACCCACTGGTCAAGCCGCTGCCAAAGGCCAGGCGCCCGTACCGTGGTAGCGCCACCGAACCACTTGCGGCGAAGATCGCGTAGCTCCGGAGCAGGAAAGGCCTCGAGCGCCTTGTTGAGGATGCTCAGCAACTGCGGCTGACCTTTGCGCACCGCCAGATAATCCGCATCCCATTTGTCCGGCACCGTAGCTCCGATCTGCAGTCGGCCCGACGGAAAAAGCCGGACGCCGATTTCGCTTTCAATGGTGGCATAGGCTTCGCCGCTTTCAACCCAGGCACGGGCTTCGGCGTAGGTCTTGACTGAACGCAATTCGATGGACGGAAAATCGCGACGGATCATCGCTTCCAGTGCATGCCGGGCCGGCAGCACCAGTACCCGCTTCGCCAGATCCTCCAGCGACTGCACCGGCGGTGCCCCGGCCAACCCGACAAAGACCCATCCTGCGCCGCCGTACGCATGGCTGAAATCGAGAAACGTCCGGCGCTCATCATTCATTGACAGCGTGGTGCTCAAATCCGCCGCGCCGCTTTCCAGGCGAGCCAGCATCTGATCAACGGAAAAAGACTCTTCGTAAACGAACTGCACCCCCGTCATGTCACTGATGCGCTTGAGCAGGTCACTGTTCAGGCCCGTCCATTGCCCCTGCTCATCCTTGAACTGGTACAACGGGTATTCCAGCGCCGTGACTACGACCCGTGGATGGCTGGCTATCCATTGCAGCTCCTGCTCATCCAGCACGACCGCTGAACTGGCAACAGTCTTCCCACGTTCCTGAATCGATGCAGGGCTTGCCCCTCCCCATTCGGCGACTCCCACGATGCCGAATAAAACCAGCCAGCGCGCGACTGGCTTGAACACACTTGTAAACCGCATTCCCATGTCCTTGGTGATCCACTCGCCTGTCCCTTCGCGGCGAGAACTCGACAAGTGTGCATGCAGAAATGAAAAAGCCCGTCAGGAGACGGGCTTCAAAATGTAACAGCGCTGACCGGTTACAACGGCTTGCCACGGTTGCCATGCTGGCTGACAAAGGCCTGCACGGCCTTCAGGTCATTTGGCAATACGGTGCAACGTTCGTCTCGTTCAAACAAATCAGAAAGATGCACAGGCAGTTCGAGTGCTTTTCCTACACCGGCTTTTTCCACGGCATCCGGGAATTTGACCGGGTGGGCGGTACCCAGGATCACCATTGGAATGTCCAGGCTACGACGGCATTCGCGTGCAGCTTTCACCCCGATGGCCGTGTGTGGGTCGAGTACTTCACCGGTCTGCTCGTAGACTTCGGCGATGGTTTCGCAGGTTTGCGCGTCATCCACGGCCAGCGAGTCGAACAACTTGCGGGCTTCGGTCCAGCGCTCTTGCTCGACGCTGAAACCGCCGCCCTGCTTGAACGAATCCATCAGGCCGGCGATTGCCGCGCCGTTGCGGCCATGCAGGTCGAACAGCAGGCGTTCGAAGTTCGACGACACCATGATGTCCATGGACGGCGACAACGTGGCGTGCAGGGTTTCCTTGACGTACTGGTTGCCGCTCATGAAGCGGTGCAGGATGTCGTTGCGGTTGGTGGCGACGATCAGCTGGTTGATCGGCAGGCCCATGTTGCGTGCCAGGTAACCGGCGAAGATGTCGCCGAAGTTGCCGGTCGGAACCGAGAACGCCACCGAGCGCGCCGGACCGCCCAACTGCAGGGCTGCGTGGAAGTAGTAAACGATCTGGGCCATGATCCGCGCCCAGTTGATCGAGTTCACGGCGACCAGGCGAGTGCCCTTGAGGAAGCCCTGGTCGGCAAAGCTGGCCTTGACCATTTCCTGGCAGTCATCGAAGTTGCCTTCGATGGCGATGTTGTGGATGTTCTCACCGAAGATGGTGGTCATCTGCCGACGTTGCACCTCGGACACGCGGTTGTGCGGGTGCAGGATGAAGATGTCGACGTTTTCGCAGTGCTTGCAGCCTTCGATGGCGGCCGAACCGGTGTCACCGGAGGTAGCGCCGACGATCACCACGCGCTCGCCGCGCTTTTCCAGCACGTAGTCGAGCAAACGACCGAGCAGTTGCAGGGCGAAGTCCTTGAACGCCAGGGTCGGGCCGTGGAACAGCTCCAGCACCCATTCGTTGCCGTTCAGCTGACGCAGCGGCGCGACGGCGCTGTGGGCGAACACGCCGTAGGTTTCTTCAAGGATTTTCTTGAAATCAGCGTCTGGAATGCTGCCGGTGACAAACGGGCGCATGACGCGGAAGGCCAGCTCGTGATACGGCAGGCCGGCCCAGGAAGCGATTTCCTCCTGGGTGAAACGTGGCAGGTTTTCCGGGACGTACAGACCGCCGTCGGTGGCAAGGCCTGCCAGCAGGACGTCTTCGAAATTCAGGGCCGGTGCCTGGCCGCGGGTACTGATGTAACGCATGACTGACTCCAATGGACAGTGTTCGTAGTGCCGGACCCGCAAGCGAGCCCGGTCAACGATATCGGCTTAGTTCAGGTGCTCGACACGGATCCGAACAACCGGACCGACCACACCCGCCAAGGCTTCCAAAGCAGCAATGGCATCGTTGATGTGCTGTTCCAGCACGCGGTGGGTCAGCAGGATCATCGGCACCAGGCCGTCGTGCTCCTCGGCTTCCTTCTGCATGATCGACTCGATGTTGATGCCGCGCTCCGAGAGGATGCTCGCGACCTGAGCCAATACGCCCGGATGGTCCTTGGCCTGAATGCGCAGGTAATAGGCGCTTTCACAGGCTTCGATCGGCAGGATCGGGTGAGCCGACAGCGAATCCGGCTGGAACGCCAGGTGCGGTACGCGGTTCTCCGGATCGGACGTCATGGCACGGACCACGTCCACCAGGTCGGCGATCACCGACGAAGCGGTCGGCTCCATGCCGGCGCCAGCGCCGTAGAACAGGGTCGAACCGGCAGCATCGCCATTGACCATCACCGCGTTCATCACGCCGTTGACGTTGGCAATCAGGCGATCGGCCGGGATCAGCGTCGGGTGCACGCGCAGTTCGATACCGGCCGCGGTGCTGCGCGCCACGCCCAGGTGCTTGATGCGGTAACCCAGCGCTTCGGCGTAGTTCACGTCAGCGGTGGTCAGCTTGGTGATGCCTTCGGTGTAGGCCTTGTCGAATTGCAGCGGGATGCCGAACGCGATGGAGGCCAGGATCGTCAGCTTGTGAGCAGCGTCGATCCCCTCAACGTCGAAGGTCGGATCGGCTTCGGCGTAACCCAGAGCCTGGGCTTCGGCCAATACGTCCTCGAAGGTGCGACCCTTCTCGCGCATTTCCGTCAGGATGAAGTTGCCGGTGCCGTTGATGATGCCGGCCACCCAGTTGATACGGTTGGCGGACAGGCCTTCGCGGATCGCCTTGATCACCGGAATGCCACCGGCCACCGCCGCTTCGAACGCAACGATCACGCCTTTCTCGCGTGCCTTGGCGAAAATTTCATTACCGTGAACAGCAATAAGCGCCTTGTTCGCGGTGACCACATGCTTGCCATTCTCGATGGCCTTGAGTACCAGCTCGCGGGCAACGGTGTAGCCGCCCATCAGCTCTATAACGATGTCGATCTCAGGGTTCGTGGCCACTTCGAAGACATCGTTGGTAATCGCAATACCGGTCGTTTGGAACTGAGGCTTTGGCGTGCGAATGGCAATTTGTGCCACTTCGATCCCACGCCCGGCACGACGAGCAATTTCCTCGGCGTTGCGCTGAAGTACGTTGAAGGTACCGCCACCGACGGTCCCTAACCCACAGATGCCTACTTTGACCGGTTTCACTGTGAACTCCCCATAAAACGGCCGACTCAAGGCCGGCCGTGAAAACAGCCGCATGCTCGCGGCTCTCTATTAATGGCCCAGCGATGTCGCTGCCGGACCATGATCGTCAATGGCTGCCCGTGACGATGCGAATTTACTTCGCGCCCAGCGCCAGTTTGGCGACTTGTGGCGCAGGCTGGTAGCCCGGAATGACCTGTCCGTCGGCCAAAACGATGGCCGGTGTACCGTTCACGCCAATCGACTGGCCAAGAGCGAACTGCTTGGATACCGGGTTATCGCACTTGGCGGCCTTGATTTCCTTGCCGTCGACCATTTTGTCCATGGCCGCTTTCTTGTCTTTCGAGCACCACACGGCTTGCAGTTGCTCGTCACCCGGCGAGCCCAGACCCTGGCGCGGGAACGCGACGTAACGCACTTCGATGCCGCGCTTGTTCAGCTCCGGCACTTCGGCGTGGAGCTTGTGGCAGTACGGGCAGGTGGTATCGGTAAAAACGGTGATGTGCGACTTGGTTTCGCCAATGGCCGGGTACACCACGGTTTCTGCAACAGGAATATCGTTGATCAGCTTGGAGATACCCAGGCGCTCGGTCTTCTCGGTCAGGTTGACCGGCTTGCCGTCCTTGAGATCGAACAGGTAGCCCTGCACCACGTACTGGCCGTCGGCGCTGGCGTACAGCACACGGCTGCCCTTGAGCTTGACTTCGTACAGGCCCGGCAACGGACTGGCGGTGATGGTCTCTACCGGCACTTCGAGCTGGAGGTTTTCCAGGCTTTTACGAATGGCTTTGTCGGCCGCGTCATCGGCGACGGCAAAGGTGCTGACCAACGCAATGGCTGCAGCGGCGAAAATCTGGGTCAGACGCATGAGAACTCCTGAAGGCGAACATATGGGACGATCAGAACGCCCGTGCCGAAACACCGGGTCATAACCGCCCATCGTGCAAACCGACCAAGCCTATCACATAAGGTTCGCATGACCGAATGCGCCTGACGCAAGACATTTTGACCTCGACACATGAGGCTCTCTGTAGGAGCTGCCGAA
>NZ_AKJO01000028.1:0-60006 GCF_000282295.1 Pseudomonas sp. GM33 | reverse complement strand
GCTGGTCGCCAGCGCCAGCCACAGGTAATCGTCCGAACAGCCACTGCGCACCCCCCGATCGAGCGGCGGGTGCCACCAATGTTGCACGTCGCCTTCGGCATATTGATGGGCTGCGCACAGCAACAAATGGCCACGTACGCTGGCGGGATCGGCGTGGATCATCGCCATGCTGTCTTGCAGTTGATCGCGAAAGCCGATGGCCCCGCCGGACTGGTAGTAACCACTGCGGGCCTGGAAGCGACAGGCGATCACCTGGTACATCAGCCAGCCGTTGACCATGACATCGATGCTCGGATCGGGGGTCTGGACCTGAATCACGCTCAGTTGCGAACGCCAATGCTCGCGTACCGCCTTGAGTTCTGCGGTGGCCGCCCCCAGGCCTCGGTACTGTTGAACCAGGCGCAGGGCTGAGGTCGTGTCCCTGGCGGCACCGAGTCGGAAGACCACATCCTGGTCGTCACCGTTGTCGAGGTCGAGGGCCACCTGAATCGCCGCACAGGGATCCAGGCCGCCGCCGGTTCGGCCCGACAGGCGTGCCTGCTGCAGTCCGGCTGGGGCCTTGAGGCTGCCGTTGCGGCCGATGAACTCGGTGCGATCACCGCTGATGCTGGTGGCGGTCGAGTCGGTATCGAGGAACGCCACCCGTTCGCAAAACTCGATCGAATAGGCGTTCCTGGCGAAGAGTGCGCCGCTGCTGGGGTCGGCTTCCGTCACCACATGCATCGCCGATTTGCTGCGCAGGTCGCCCAGCACCCACTCGACATAGCAGGTCGTCGACAGGCGCCGGGCGCGGCCTGAACGGTTGCGAATCTGCAAGTGCGAGAACTTGATCGAAGCATCCAGCGCCACGTACACCCACAACTCGGTGTGGATACCGTCTTCGTCGTGCTCGAAGACGCTGTAGCCGAAGCCGTGCCGGGTGCGGTACGCGCCAGTACCGGGACAAGGCTGTGGCGTCACCGACCAGAAATGCCCGGTTTCTTCATCGCGCACATAGATCGCCTCGCCGCTGGCGTCGGTGAGCGGGTCGTTATGCCAGGGGCTCAGGCGAAATTCGTGAGCATTTTCCATCCAGGTGTAAGCGCCACCGCTTTCGGACATCACCGTACCGAAGTGCGGGTTGGCCAACACGTTGGCCCATGGCGCCGGCGTCGGCGTTCCCGGCTGCAAGGTCATGACATACTCGCTGCCGTCGGCACTGAAGCCGCCATAGGCGTTGCCCAGGAGCAAACCTTCGATGGCGGGCAGGGTAGCGGCCGCCTTTGCCTGGCGCTTGAGCGTAGGCACGAATGCCGGGTAGGCCGGGCTGGCGTGACGCCGATGTACCTGCTCGGCAATGCCGCCGTTGCCTTCGCTCAGCACCAGGCGCGCCACCGACAGGATCAGCGTACGGTCCTCGTTCGACAACTGCTGGGCAGGACGCACGAAAATGCCCCCGGGACGGTCGATCAGCGAAGCTTCGCTGCCGGACGTCACCACCCCCATGATCAAGTCCTGGAGTTGCTGGCGATAACCGGCCTGGTCTTCGTTCCAGATGACCAGGTCCACCATCAGCCCCTTTTGCCGCCAGTAGGCATGGGCCTTGACCATCTGGTGCACGAGTTCGATGTTGTCGACGGTGGCGATCTGCAGCAGAACGATGGGCAGATCGCCGGAGATGGCCTGGCCCCAGAGGCTCGACTGATTCCGTCGGTTGGCCATCAAGACGCTGTTTTCCGCGCGCAACGAGGCATTGGCGTAGAGGATCGAGGAGGCCATCTGTTCGAACAGGCGCCCATCCTCCAGCGAGACATTGAGTTGGCGCAGCAACACCTGGCTGTGGGTCCATGCCAGGTCGAAGACGCGGTCGGCGAGGTGCCGGTCGCGATATTTATTAATCAGGTACAGACAGTCCTCGCGGCTGTCCGCGATGCCGGTCACCAGGTCAATGGTCGCCGTTTGTCCGGGCTCCAGGGTGATACGGCAACGGATGGCCACAATCGGGTCCAGCACCGAGCCTGCGGTGCCGGACAGCTGCTCGACATTGCCATCGAGCGCCGCCGGTGCTGCCACGTTGCGTCCACGGCCGATGAATCGCGCTCGATCGGTCTCGTAGGAAATGGCGTCGATGTCCACGCCATGAGCGGCCAGCAGGTGGCACATCCAGGGGACGGCTTCCTCACTGGAGCGGCGCCTGCGGGTGCAGACGATGGCCTGCAGCGCCGGCAACAATTCGGTCTGCACGAACAGGTTGCTGAAGGCCGGGTGCATGGCATCACTGATTGCCGGTGCCAGGACCACCTCGGCGTAGGTGGTGATCTCCACGCTACGGCGTACGCGACCGCGGTTGGTGATGTGCAGCCGGCGCAGTTCGATATCGTCTTCGGGGGACACGACGATCTCGGTGTGGGTATCGAAGTCGAGCTCGCGAACACGAAACTCGGCTCGGGCATCGCTGAAAATCGCTTCATGGCTTTCTGGCCGGTGCCGGGTCGGCTGGTGAGCCGAGGACCAGAATACGCCGCTGCTGACATCGCGCAGGTAGCAGAACATGCCCCAGTTGTCGCAGGTCGCGTCTTCATGCCAGCGGGTCACGGCGATGTCGTTGCAGCGGCTGTAACCGCCGCCGGCACTGCTGAGCATGACGTGGTAACGTCCGTTGGACAGTAGCTGGACGGCGGGGCGCTTGCGCCCGGGATCGGCGAACACTCGCAGCCTGTTTTCCTGCGCGCGTCCGTTTTCATCTGTGGCAGGTGCCAGGGTTGCATGCAGGTAGGGTGCGGCGGTTTTGGGGACGCGTTCCTGCAGCAACAGGGTGGTCGCCTGGAAGGCCGGGACCGACTCGAAGCGTCGCTGCATGGGCCGGTCCAGCAGCAGGCTGGTCAAGGCCAGCAGGCTCATGCCCTGATGGTGCGCCATGAACGAGCGTACGACCGCATAGCGCTGGCCGCGTGGCAGGCGTGCCTCGGTGTAGTCGACGGCTTCGTACAGGCCATAGCGGCCGGCCGACCCTTGGGCCGCCAGGCGTTGCAGGTTGCGGCAGGCGGCTTGCGGCTCGACCATCAGCGCCAGGGCGCTGGCGTAGGGCGCAATCACGGTATCGTCGGCCAAACCGCGCTTGAGGCCAAGGCCAGGAACACCGAACGCCCGATACTGATAATTGAAGTGGGCGTCCAGGGTGTTGTAACCCGACTCGGACACGCCCCAGGGGATGCCCAACAGGTTGCCATGTTCGATCTGCAAGGCCACGGCGGCACGGCATGTCTGCTCCAGCAGCGTACCTTCGTAGCTGGGCATGACCAGGTTTGGCATCAGGTACTCGAACATCGATCCGGACCAGGAAAGCAGTACCGGTACCCCCCGATTGTTGCTGAGCAAGCGCCCGAGGGTGAACCAGGCCTGTTGCGGCAGCTGGCCCTGGGCGATGACCACGAAATTGGTCAGGCGAACCTCTGACGCGAGCAGGTCGTAGTAACCGTTGTCCAGCCTGCGCTCGTCGGCGTTGTAGCCTATCGAGAACAGGTCACGTTGAGCATCGTAGAGGAAGGTGAAGTCCATGCTCGCCAGTGACGCGGACAACTCGGCCAGGCGCTCAAGGTGGCTGATTCGTGCGCGCGCCAGGCGTTGTACCGCCTGCACTTGCGCCTGATCGGCGGGCAGCCACAGCGTGCAATCGAGCTCGGCCATTTGCCGCAGGCTGAGAGCTGTTGTCGGTGCCTGGGCGGGTGCCAATGGCAGCTCGAAGCGCAGTCGTTCTGCCCGCAGATCCGCACTCTGCGCCTGCAATGCCTGCAACCAGTAGTGTGCTTCTTCAGCAGCGGTGGCCGCCGTGTCGATTGCCAAGGCATCCACCAGGTCGAGTACTTGCAGGAGGTTGTCCGGGGTGTCCTGGACAATCGCCGACGCCACCTTCGCACGCAGTTCAAGCACGGCACGCTCATCGAGGTTCCCTTCCTGTAATGCCTGTTGCAGCACATCGAGGGTGTCGCCCAGACCGCTGAGGGTGCGTTGATCGAACAGGGGCGTGTCGGCCAACCCCAGCAGTCCCGGCCGCAGGGTGAGCAGCAGGCCCGCCAGGTTGCCGCTGTCCACGGTGGACACATACCGAGGCGCCAGCGGCAGGAGTGACTGGGTGTCGTACCAGTTATAGAAGTGCCCATGGTGACGCTCAAGACCGGCCATGCACTCAAGCGTGGCCGTGACGCGTTCCAGCAGGCGCCCGCTACTCAGGTAACCGAAGTCGTGGGCCGCCAGGTGCGAGAGCAAGGCCATGCCCATGTTGGTCGGCGAGGTGCGATGGGCAATGGTTGGCTTGGGTATCTCCTGGACGTTGTCCGGCGGCAACCAGTTGTCCTCGGGGCCCATATAGCGATCGAAGAACGCCCAGGTCCGGCGTGACAGCATGCGCAGGAAACGCAGGTCCTGCACTGACGGGTCAAACCCCGTCGGGGTTGTCGGCAGGCTGATCCACCAGGCAATCGCCGGGCTTACCAGCCACACCAGCAGCAAGGGTGCCGCCAGTGCGAGTACATGAAGAGAGGGGAGCAGGGCCACGAATAGAATCAGCGCCAGCGCAGGGGCAATCCACATGCTTTTATACATGCCGGACAGATCGTTGCCACTGGAGCGCTCGACTTCACGAGACGGTTGCCATTGCAGCAGGCGGCGCTTGCTGATCAGCATGCGCCACAGTGAGCGGCCAATCGCATCGAAGCTCAACAACGCATCGGACGGCAACCAGACAATCGACAACAGCGCGCGCATGAAATGCTGGCCGGAGGTCCGTAATGCCGCACTCAGGTGTTGCCCCAATGGAATATCGGCAGCTTTCTGTACCAGCGCCAGTACCGACTGCAGCAAGGGTTGGAGAAATACCAGGATGACCACCGCCAATGTCCAGGAGACGGCCTCGCTCGAACCCAGCCAGCCCCATGCAAGCATGGCCAGGAAGGCGCCTGGCTCCAGGCTGCGGCGCAGATTGTCAAAAATCTTCCAGCGGGCAAGGTTGCACAGAAGGTTGGGCGCAAATCCCCCCTGGGGTTTCGGTGCCCATGGCGAGGCCCAGTACAGCACTTGCCAGTCTCCGCGAATCCAGCGGTGTCGGCGCTTGGCATCGGCGCTGTAGCGAGACGGGTATTCCTCATACAGCTGTACATCGCTGAGCAGCCCGCAGCGGGCATAGCAGCCTTCGATCAGGTCGTGGCTGAGAATGCGGTTGTCGGGCAGGCAGCCCTCGAGTGCCTGTTCGAAGGCGTCGACGGCATAGATGCCCTTGCCGATGAAGGAACCGTTCTGGAACAGGTCCTGATAAACATCGGAGACGGCACGGGTATAAGGATCGACACCGGCATCGCTGCCAAACAGGCGGGCGTAGGTCGAGCGTGCCGTGCTGGGCAGGCTGATCCCCACGCGTGGCTGGAGGATGGCGTAACCGCTGACGATCTTGCCGCTTTGTTCATCGAATACCGGATGGTTCAGCGGGTGCATCATCGCACCGATGCACTGGCGCGCGACATCCCGGGGCAGCAGGGTATCGGTGTCCAGGGTGATGACGAAACGCACCGATTCCAGTGGCGCGACATCACCGACGATCAATGCAAAGCGCTGCGGTCCTTTACCTCGCAGCAACGCGTTGAGCTCGGCGAGCTTGCCGCGCTTGCGTTCATGCCCCATCCATACCCGCTCGGTCGCGTTCCAGTGCCTGGGCCTGTGCAGCAGGAAGAACCGGTCGACCTGGTCATCGGCATACTTGTGGTTGAGCGCCTCGATCAGTTGGCGCGCCAGGGCGAGCAATTCGGCATCCTCGGGCATCACCTCGGCAGGGGCGTCCATGAAGTCACTGAGCAGCGCAAAATGCAGGTTGGCATCGCGATTGGCCAGGAATCGCACTTCCAGGCCTTCCGCCAGGGCCTCGATGTCGCCGGCGTTGGCAAACATCGTCGGCACCGCCACCAGCGTTCGCGCCTCGGTCGGTATGCCCTTGCTGTAATCCAGGCGCGGCAGCAGCGACGGGACTACCGTGAGCGTCACCAGCCAGTTGACCAGCCCGATCGCCAGGCGGCTGGTCATCAATAACGCGGGCACGGCGAGCAGGACCAGGCACCACAGTGGCGTGCCGCTGTGATAGGCACTGCCGAGAAACGGCCAGGCCAGCAGCAGTGTCAGCAGCAGGGAAGGGCACAGGTAGAACTTCAACGGCGCACTCTGCAGCAGCCGCTTCCATCGCTCGTGCAGCGGCACGCTGGCGTGCAGCGCCTGCTCGAGGCTGAGCAACCCGTCAGCCACCAGGTAATAGCCCACGTGCCCGGTGACACCGGCCATGGGCTGTGTGCTCGCGGCCAGTTCGAGGGTGGCTTGTGCCACCCTGGTTTCGGAATGCACGCAATGCCGGGCGAGGCGTTCGACCACATGGCGGTAACGATCACGGGTGGCAAAGTCCATGTTCGCGTAGACGCCTGCCGGGTCCGTGCGCAATACCTGTTCGACATGGCTGAGCAGCTCGACGAACTCGCGCCAGTCGGTCGCTGCCAGCAAGCGCAAGCTGGCGATGCTGTTGCTGATGGACACCTGATCACCGGATTGCTGCTGGGCATCCATCTGCACCAGGCGTTCGACTGTCAGGCCGGACTCACCGAGCGTTTGTTCTATCCACGCCATGGGCAATATCAGCGCGGCGCTTTGTCCGTGCAGGCGGCGCGCCAGTTCTGCAACGAAGGGTGGCGTCATCGGCGGTGCCGATCGCGCCATGTCGGCAACGGTCAATACCACGCTCTTGGCGTCGCGCTCGGCCATTTCGATCAATCGATCGGCCCAGTCATCGGCAAGGTTGCGGTCATCCCGGTTGGCCATGACCCGGGAAGCCACGCGTCGCAAGTTCTCGATCAGCGCCAGGCGCAGCATGATCGGGATTGCCCATAGCTCGCCCAGGGTCAGGGGCGTGATGGTCTGATAAGAGGCGATGAAACAGTTCAGGCTGGGCGCGTCGACCCGGCCATCGCCGTGCGCGATGGTTTCCAGGGCGATGTCGTAGACCCGCGGCAGGCCTGCCGAAGGGCCTTCGGCCAGGCGTGGCAGCTCGCGGCTATAGCCGTCGGGCAGGTGGGTCCTGGCGGTACGGATGTTTTCTTCGATCAGGTAGAAGTTGTCCAGCAGCCATTCCGCCGCCGGGGTCGCGCGTCGGCTGGACAGTTGTACGGTCTTGAGCGCCGCACAGCTACGTTCCAGAAGCAGTTGGTTGTCAGTCAGACGGCCCAGCAGGGCATCCTTTTTTGAAAGGCGCCCGAGCAAATGTTGGCGTGCCAGCACGATGCCGTGCTCTGCCATCTGCTGGGCATTGAACAGGTCGGCACGCAGGATAGGCTCGTACTCGAACTTGTGCCGTGCTGCACTCCACCTGAGCCAGATGGCCGGTGAGCGCCAAAGGCTGGACAGCGTGCGAGTCAGGATATTTTGCATGAATTCCTTCGTACGACCCGCGCGGGGCAGGTCGCTTGTGGAATGAAGGCGGTTCTACGCCAGGCCAGGTGTGCGGGGCATTGCGCCGCCGGGCGCTGCATTCCACCGACGAGTGTGGATGGTTCATCGCGGCGAAGTCTGTTCGTTAGCGAACATAGGGCATGTCAAATGCAGGGGGCCGTGTGAACAGTGAGCGATCCGGGATGCCGCTTTTGGCCGCAAAGCGACGGCATGACCGTCGCCGTGGAAGTGGTCGCTAAACGTGGGCGCCGAATGCCTATGTCTGGCCTTGAGTTGACCGACCCTGCCAATCGCGCAGCCATTGCAGGCCCTCGGAGGTGTCGCCGCGTGGCCGGTACTCGCAACCCACCCAACCGGTATACCCCAGTTGATCGATCAGCTCGAACAGGTAGGGATAGTTCAGCTCGTTGTTCATGTCCGGTTCGTGGCGATCCGGTACGCCCGCGATCTGGATATGGCCGATGCCGGCGATATCCCGTCGCAGCTTCGTCGCCACGTCACCCTCGACGATCTGGCAATGGTAGACGTCGAACTGGACCTTGAGGTTGGCCTGGCCGACCGCTTTGCAGATGGCCTGGGCCTGATGTTGGTGGTTGAGGAAAAACCCCGGCATGTCGCGGGTGTTGATCGGTTCCAGCAATACGGTGATGCCAGCCTTGGCCGCTTGTGTCGCTGCGTGGCTGAGGTTTTCCAGGTAGGTTTGCTGGTGCCTGGCGCGATCCGCTTCGTTGGCCAGCAGCCCGGCCATGACATGGATGCGGTCGTTGCCCAGTACTGCGGCGTATTCCAGGGCCTGGTCGAAACCGGCGCGGAACTCCGACTCACGGCCAGGCAGGGACACGGTGCCTTTTTCGCCGGCCGCGATATTGCCAGGCGGTGCGTTGAACAGGGCCTGGACCAGGCCATTGTCGTCGAGCCGCTGTTTCAATTGCTGTGGGCTGTAGTCGTAGGGGGACATGTACTCCACTGCCTGAAAACCATCGGCGGCGGCTGCGGCGAAACGGTCGAGAAAGTCATGTTCGGGGTAGAGCATGCTGAGGTTGGCAGCGAAACGAGGCATGAAGACTCCTGCGGTCAAAAAATCAATCTGTGGGTTGTTGCCACTGCATACCAAAGGCTTCGTGGTGTTCGTTTGAGTCGTCGGCAATTGCATCCAATGGTACGGCCGTCGAATTGAAGCGGTCGACGCTAGCGCCTTGCGGCGGGTAATGTCCACTGTCATTTGGTCTCTCATCTAGCGTTGCTGCCGGTGAAGACCGCCGCGTCGAAGGGGGCACGTTGAAATTTCCTGCCGCCATCATGCTCATCCATGGCGGTTTATGCGAAAACCCGCCCGCTTGCCCGGGGTTTTCGCACGAATCTGCACGGCTGTCGCTCGTATCATTTCACTCGGTAAAAACGCTGAGCATTTGCGATGACAAAAAACACGACCCTGTGGGACATCAGTCCACCCTTGAGTAGCGAAACACCGACCTGGCCGGGGGACACGCCTTTTCTGGAGGAGCGCGTCTGGACCTACGGTCCCGAGTGCCCGGTGAATGTCGGACGCATCACCCTGTCACCGCACACCGGTGCCCACGTCGATGCGCCGCTGCATTACAGCGCTGACGGCGCGGCGATTGGCGCAGTCGCGCTGGATGTGTATATCGGGCCTTGCCGCGTTTTGCATTGTCTGGACAGCGGCGACCTGGTGCAGCCCGGGCAACTGGAAGGGCGTTTGCACGATGTGCCCGAGCGCGTGCTGCTGCGGACCTGTCGCCAGGCACCGCTGGCTGCCTGGGACCCGGCTTTCACGGCCGTTGCCAGGGAAACCGTCGATTTGTTGGCCAGCCTGGGTGTGAGGTTGATCGGCATCGATACGCCGTCACTGGACCCGCAGCAATCCAAGACGATGGATTCGCATCGTGCCGTGGCCCGTCACGGCATGGCCATTCTTGAGGGGGTCGTGCTCGATGACGTGCCCGAAGGGGATTACGAGTTGATCGCGTTGCCGCTACGTTTTGCCAACCTCGACGCCAGCCCGGTCCGGGCGATTTTGCGGCCGTTGAGTACTCAACAACGCGAGTGACCCAAACGGCAACCCGGAGCCGGGCGCCGGTTCCGGTAGCGGGTGTCAGACGTTACTCTCGGTGAATTTTTCGTAGTACAGCTGCACGCTCTCCAGTGCTTGTGCCTGCAGCCAGGTCTTGATCGACTCCACCATCGGCGGCGGCCCGCAGACGTACATGTCGACCGGGCCATCGCGAAGTTCGGCGACGTCGAAGTGTTCGGCAATGTAGCCGCGCTTGCCGGTCCAGTGCGGCGACGGTTCGCTGACCACCTCGGTGTATCGCAGCCCCGGGATGTGTTGCGCATACGCCTGGATGCGCGCCTGTTCACACAGGTCGGCCGCATCGCGCACGCCGTAGTACAGATGCACGGGTTGCTCGCAGCCGCGTTCAGCCAGTTCGTCGAGCATGCCCAGCAAGGCAGAAAGTCCGGTGCCGCCAGCCACCAGGATCAGTGGCCGGGCGACGTGCCGCAGATAAAAAGCCCCCAGCGGTGCCTCCAGAACGATGGGGTCACCCACCTGACAGCGTTCGCGGATGTAGTTGCTCATCACGCCATCGGGCAGCAGGCGAATCAGGAACTGCAGCCGATTGCTGACGCCCGGCCGGTTGGCGAAGGAGTAGGAACGCTTGTTCTCGGTCCCCGGAATCTGCAGCCGGGCGTACTGCCCGGGCAGGTAATCCAGCGACTGGCCCACATCGCCCAGATCCAGATGCAGGATCGCCGTACTGGCCGACACCTGTTTGACCTCGGTGACCGTTGCCGTGAGTTGATCGGGGCCAGCGGCGTTGCACAGGCTGGAAGCGAAGTCGAAATAGAACGTTGCGTCGGATTTGACCCGGGTCTGGCAGGTGAGCATTTTGCGTTGTTGCAGGTCCTGGCTGGAGAGGGCTTCCTCATCCACATAGTCCTGGCTGTAATCGCCCGACTCGCAGCGCCCCTGGCAGGTTCCGCAGACGCCTTCGCGGCAGTCCAGGGGGATGTTGATGCCATTGCGCAGGGCGGCGTCGAGCAGGATTTCATTGGCCTGCACAGGGAAGAACAGCGTTTTGCCGTCGGCAAAGCTGAACGCGACTTTATGGTTCATGCCCGGTCTCCCTGGGTTCAGAGGTGATAGAAGTCGAGTACCGAATTGATGGTGTCGTTGAGCAGCAACACATGCTTGCGAACGATCAGCCAGCTATCGGCGTGGGGCTTGAGGCGGTAGGTCGCGCGGCCGAAAAACTGCTCGGCCGTGGCCAGGCGGTAATACAGGGTGTGCCAGTTCAGCTGCACTTGCAGTTCATCGTTTTCCAGGGGGGCGATCCGCACGTTGCTGATCTGATGCAGGGTGCGCGGCATCGGCGTCGAGGACGCGGACTTGCCCGTGCGCAGGCGGAACACGCGGTCTTCCAGGCCTGAACGGTTGGGGTAATAGATCAGCGACATTTCGCGTTTGGGGTCGCGGGTGTAGACGTGTTCGGAGTCCCATTGCGGCAAGTGGAACTCGCTGTGCTCGGCGAACAGCTGGACATAGGCATCCCAGTCCTGGGCGTCGCACAGTTCGGATTTGCGATAGAAAAACTGTTCGATCCGGTACTGCAGTTGCGCATTCATCATTGCACCTCACGGAGTTTCAGGGATTTGGCGTCCAGGCCGTCGAGCAGGAATTTCTGCCAGTTGCTGTGCTGGTTGACGTAAAGCCCTTCATGGGTGAACTCGGTGCCGGTCATGGCCGGGGCAATGCCGATCGCTTCGCTGTTGGGCGTGGCGCCGCTGGCCCAGCGGTGACTGCCGCGGGAGATATCGCTCCAGCGTTCCAGGCGCGCCTGGAAGCCACGCTGGGCTTCACGGAATTCCACCAGGTCATCCGGCGTGCCCAGACCCGAGACGTTGAAGAAATCCTCGAACTGGCGAATGCGGTTTTCGCGGTCGGCGTCCGACTCGTTCTTGACCCCCAGGCACTGGCTGATGATTTCGGTCTTGTTCCACGCCACCGGACGGATGATGCGCAATTGCGAGCTGATCTGATCGAGGAAAAACAGGCTCGGGTAGATGTTCAGGTTGCGCAGGCGATGCATCATCCACTCGGCCTTTTGCTGGCCATGTTCTTCGATCAGCCGCGGCATGATCGTCGCGTAGCCGGAGCGTACCGAAGGGTTGGGCATGTCGCTGAACAGCAGGCTGTGACCGTTGTTGAACGCGAACCAGCCATCATCGGTATTGGCGTCGCCGGCGCCGAGCTTGCTGTAGTCGAGGGTGCTGCTGGCGGCGTTGCCGTTTTCGCTGTTGACCTGCTGGCGATGCTGCACCGTGGCGACGTAGTTGTAGTGGACGGTGCTGACGTGATAACCGTCGAGGCCGTTTTCGTTTTGCAGCTTCCAGTTGCCGTCGTAGGTGTAGGCCGACCTGCCGGGCAGCACTTCCAGCTCACCGGTCGGCGACTGGGCGACCATCATGTCGAAGAACACTTTGGCATCGCCGAGGAAGTCTTCCAGGCTGTTGTCGGCGTGCACATCCAGGCTGATGAAGACGAAACCCTTGTAGCTCTGGATGCGGGCTTTTTTCAGACCGCGTGTGGCTTTGTCGAAGCCTTCCGGGTACTCGCCCGGTGCCTTGACCTTGACCAGGCGGCCGTCGCTTTTGTAGCACCAGGCATGGAACGGGCAGGTGAAGGTCGACTGATTGCCCTTGCCCACGCGGGTCAGCGTCGTGCCGCGATGCTGGCAGGCATTGATCAGTGCATTGAGCCGACCCTCACCGTCGCGGGTAATGATCATCGGCTGGCGGCCGGCGCGCAGGGTCACGAAGTCGTGATTGTTGGCCAGTTCGCTTTCGTGGCAGGCGTAGATCCAGTTCTTCTCGAAGATCAGTTCCATCTCCAGATCGAACAGCTGCGGCTCGGTGAAAATCTCCCGGGCGATGCGGAATACACCTTCTGCGGGACGGAAGTCCAGGCAGCTTTCGATAAACGTTTTCCATTGCTCGACGTTTCTTTCGCCACTCATGGTGTGCACCTTTTTTTATTCGGCTAATCGGTGCGCTCATTAGAGAAGCGGGGCGGGTGATGGTCTATCCGATAAGTTGGCGAAGGCAGTCCGTAAAATTGGGGGCCAGGTAACAGTCGGTTGGGCAGCGATGACACAAATCCGCCACCAGGTGATAAACGGCTGCACCTGATGGCGCCAATCAGATACTGTTTTGCACGACGTCGAGTGCGGATCGAGGGCTTTTGCGGCTTCGCCAGCCATGTCTTGTCCGCTTAGTTGCCATTCACTATCCGTTAATTCGGCACCGACGTTTTATGGCGTGGAAGTTGCTCCCATCCCGCCTGACAAGCGCCACCAGAGCGCGCAGAACCAGACTCCGTGAGTGCACCATGATGAGTAGCAAAGTGGATCCGCAGTTTCGCGACATTCGTGTCGACAGCGATAACCTGGAGGCTGCCAGAAGCTGGATGTCCGGTATCTGCGGACCCCATCGCCTCGTGAGCGCGACCCCCGAACGGATCCGCTTTCATCACAACGCCAACATGTTCAAATCGATGGCGACCACCCTGGGCACCATCGAATACGGTACCGACGTCACCATCGATATCGAAGACGCCGAGCACTTCAGCAGCTACAGCCTGAGCCTGCCGTTGTCGGGCGAACAGGAGCTGAGCAAGGCGGGCAGCGTGGTCAGGTCCGACCGCGATCAGGGGGTCATCATTTCCCCCAATGAACACCAACTGCTGGCAATCTCCGGTGACTGTCGCAAGGTTCAGGTGGTGATTACCCGAGTGGCGATGAGCGAGGCTCTGGAAGGGATGCTGCAACGGCCGCTGGATGTGCCGCTGCGCTTCGAGCCGATGATGGATGCGATCGATGGGGCGTCGGCGTCGTGGTGGCGCATGGCGCGTTATTTCATCGACGAGCTGGAACGCAGCAGCGAACTTTTCGAGCAGGTGGCCTTTACCCGGGACATTGAAAGCTCACTGATCAAAGGCTTGATCCTCGCCCAGCCCAACAACTATTCGCAGGAACTGCGGGACGCGTTGGGCGTGAAATTGCCGCACTATCTGGTCAGGGCTCGACAGTACATCCACGACAACGCCCGCGAAGCGTTGCACCTGGAGGACATCGAAGCCGCTGCCGGCGTTTCACGCTTCAAGTTGTTCGACGCGTTCAGGAAGTACTTCGCCTTGTCGCCCATGGCCTACCTGAAAAAGTATCGCTTGAATGCCGTACGCCAGGAAATTCTCGAGCACGGTTCGGCACGCAACATTTCCGGGATAGCCATGGGCTGGGGGTTCATGCACCTGGGCCGTTTTTCCAGCGAATACCGCAAGCTGTTCGACGAAACCCCGAGCATGACGTTGCAGCGCAAGGAGGCCCGGCGCCTGCACGGGCTCTGAAGGACACTGCGGTCTTACTTGCGTACCACCAGATCGAGCAACTGCTCGCGCTCCTTGATTTTCTGCAGGACGATCTCCGAACGTATGTCGGTGACGCCGGCGGTGCGGTTGAGGTGATTGACGATGAAATCCGAGAAGTGTTTGAGGTTGCGGGCCTGGACCCGCAACACATAGTTGCTCGCCCCGGTAATGACATAGGCGGTGACCACCTCCGGCCACTGCTGGACCTTCTTGATGAAGGTCTCGTGCCAGTCCTCGACGTCCTGTCGCAACGACACATGGACGATGGCTTCCAGCTCGATGCCCAACCGTTCGGCATTCAGTACCGCGCGATAGCCGGTGATGATTCCTTCGCTTTCCAGCAGGCGCAACCGACGCAGACAGGCCGACGGTGACAAGGCGACTTTCTCCGCCAGTTCCTGATTGCTGATTCGGCCATCCTGTTGCAGCTGATGCAGGATTCGCAGGTCTGTCGAGTCAAGATTCATGGTTTGAATAAATCCGCGTTTATGGGTGTTTGATTCGAATTATCTGCGAAATAACTACTACATGACTGGTTACTTTGCACGAAAATTCTCCAAAGGTTCGTTCATTATCTCTCTACCCAAAGGCAGGTTGATCGCCTTGAACCAGGGCGCCTGATCCGGCTGATGCAACCCGTCCGGATGGCGTCCCATGACAAAAAAACAGGACACTCGATGACGACAAGAAACAGTTGCCTGGCGCTTGATGCCCAGGACGCTCTGGCGCCCCTGCGCCAGCAATTCGCGCTCCCCGAAGGGATTATCTATCTCGATGGCAATTCCCTCGGTGCGCGGCCGGTCGCGGCATTGGCGCGGGCACAAGCGGTGGTCGCCGAGGAATGGGGCAATGGCTTGATCCGCAGCTGGAACAGCGCCGGCTGGCGCGAGCTGTCCGAGCGTCTGGGCGACCGCCTGGCGGGTTTGATCGGCGCGGGGGCGGGGGAGGTCGTGGTGACCGATACCACCTCGATCAACCTGTTCAAAGTGCTGAGCGCTGCCTTGCGCGTGCAGGCCACAAGGTCACCGCAGCGGCGAGTGATCGTCAGCGAATCGAGCAATTTCCCCACCGACCTGTACATCGCCGAAGGCCTCGCGCAGATGCTGCAACAGGGTTATACCCTGCGCCTGGTCGACAGTCCTGAAGCCTTGCCGCAAGCCATTGACCAGGACACGGCGGTGGTCATGCTCACCCACGTCAACTACAAGACCGGCTACATGCACGACATGCAGGCCCTGACCGCGCTGACCCACGAATGTGGCGCGCTGACCATCTGGGACCTGGCGCATTCCGCAGGCGCAGTACCGGTCGACCTGCACCAGGCCGGTGCCGACTACGCCATCGGTTGCACCTACAAGTACCTCAATGGCGGACCGGGATCGCAGGCTTTTGTCTGGGTTTCGCCGTCATTGTGCGATCTGGTGCCGCAACCCTTGTCCGGCTGGTTCGGCCACTCGCGGCAATTCGCCATGGAGTCGCATTACGAGCCGAGCAGCGGCATCGCGCGTTACCTGTGCGGCACTCAACCGATCACCTCATTGGCGATGGTCGAGTGCGGCCTGGACGTGTTCGCCCAGACCGACATGGCCAGCCTGCGCCGCAAATCCCTGGCCCTGACGGACCTGTTCATCGAACTGGTCGAGCAGCGTTGCGCGGCTCACGAACTGAAGTTGATCACGCCGCGTGAGCACGTCAGACGCGGCAGTCATGTCAGCTTCGAACACCCCGAAGGTTATGCGGTGATACAGGCCCTGATCGACCGTGGCGTGATTGGTGACTACCGCGAGCCGCGCATCATGCGGTTCGGTTTCACCCCGTTGTACACAACTTTCACCGAAGTCTGGGATGCCGTGCAGATTCTCGGCGAGATCCTCGATCGGAACACCTGGTCGCAAGCGCGATACCAGGTTCGCCACAGCGTGACTTGAACCTTACGGCGTCCTGGTCCAGCTGCGGGCATTTTCCCGCGGCGGGCGTTCGGGCGCCGGCAACAACCAGTTCTGCAATCACAATAATAAGGAGCACGCAGAATGAAACTGTCCCTCTGGCCTGCCTTGCCGCTCGCCATCTCCAGTTGCCTTGGCCAAATGGCCTGTGCCGCCTCTGACAACGGATTTGTCGAAGACAGCAGCCTGACCCTGACCAACCGCAACTTCTATTTCTACCGCAACAACCTCAACAACCCGGGCGGTCAGAACTATCGGGACGAGTGGGCCCACGGGATCATGCTCGACTACCGCTCCGGCTACACCCAGGGAACGGTGGGTTTCGGGGTCGATGCCTACGCGCAGCTGGGCATCAAGCTCGACAGTGGCAAGGGGCGCACGGGCACAGGGTTGTTGCCGGTCGATTCCGATGGTCGTCCCGAGGATGAGTACTCCGAAGCCGGTGGTGCGCTGAAGGCGCGGATTTCGCAGACCGAGCTCAAGTACGGCAACCTGACACCGCTCAATCCGGTGTTCGGCACCGGCAATGCGCGACTGTTCACCAGCAGTGCCACCGGCTTCCAGCTGACCAGCAATGAGCTCAAGGCATTGCAACTGGACATTGGCCACTTCACTGCCGGCAACGACAATAATTCGACCAATGCCGATGGCGCCCTTAAAGCGCTGTACGCCGGGGTGGAAACCCGCAGCGTCGATTACCTGGGCGGCAGCTATGCGCTGAGCGATCAGTTGAGTGTCAGCCTGTACGGTTCGCAGTTCACCGACATCTGGCGGCAGTACTACGGCAACGTCAACTACACCTATGTGCTGACGCCAGACCAGTCGCTGAACCTGGATTTCAATCTCTACCGCACCAACGACAACGGCGACAGCCTGGCCGGCAGGATCGACAACACCACCTGGTCGTTTGCCACCGCGTACAGGTTCGGCGCTCATCGGTTGACCCTGGCGTACCAGCGGGTCGATGGCGAAGAGCCGTTCGATTACCTGGGTTTCGACCAGCAACCTGGCACTTCGATTTTTCTCGCCAACTCGATTCAGGTTCTCGACTTCAACGCCCCCAACGAACGCTCCTGGCAACTGCGTTATGACCTGGACATGGCGCCTTTCGGCGTGCCGGGGCTGAGCTTCATGTCGCGTTACGTCAGTGGCGACCACATCGATGACAGCCATTACGACGGCGGCCCCAATGGCGCCTATGGGCGTTACGGCGATGACGGCAAGCGCTGGGAACGCGACCTCGAGGCGCGCTATGTCGTGCAGTCGGGTAAGGCCAGGGACCTTTCAATACGCGTGCGCCAGGCCAGTGTGCGCTCCACCGCGCAAGTCGCCCGCGCCGACACCACGGACAACAACGAAGTCCGGGTGATCATCGAGTATCCACTGAGTATTTTCTGATCCGTGTCCTGCTGTGCGTGGCTGATCCCCACCGTTAAACCCACGACGTGCTCTTCAAGAAAGACAAAATCCAGAGGACATAGAAATGACCGATAACTGCGGTTTCGAAACGATATCCAACCGTGAACATGGCCTGCGGCGTCAACTGACGTCGGGGCAGATGAGCATGATCGCCATTGGGGGTGCAATCGGCACCGGGCTGTTCATGGGTAGCGCCTATGCCATCGGTTATGCCGGGCCGAGCGTGCTGTTGAGCTATGCCATTGGCGCAATCATCACCTTGCTGCTGATGGGCTGTCTGGCGGAAATGACCGTGGCCCATTCGACCTCGGGTTCGTTCGGCGCCTATGCTGAATTTTATGTCAGCCCGCTGGCCGGGTTCCTGGTGCGCTATGCCTATTGGGCGGCGATTGTGCTCGCGGTCGGTACGGAAGTGACGGCGGTGGCGATGTACATGAAGTACTGGTTTGCCAATGTGCCGGAGTGGATCTGGATCGTCTCGTTCTCCAGCGTGTTGATCGTGCTCAATGCCATCAGCGTGAAGACTTTCGGTACCTTCGAATACTGGTTCTCGACCATCAAGATCGGCGCGATTGTCGGCTTCATTATCCTGGCGGTGTATGTGGTGTTCGGTTCCGGCAATCCGGAATACGGCGTGCACAATTACACCGCTCACGGCGGCTTCTTCCCCAATGGCCTGCAAGGGATGTGGATCGCGGTGATCGTGTCGATCTTCAGCTACCTGAGCGTGGAGATGATCGCGGTGGCGGCCGGTGAGGCGAAGGATCCGGAGCAAGCGGTGAAGAAAGCCTTTCGCGGGACTATCGTGCGCCTGGTGGTGTTCTACCTGCTGACCCTGGCATTGATGCTGGCGATCGTGCCTTGGGTCCAGGCTGGCCATGCCCAGAGTCCATTCGTCACGGTCATGCAGGCCATCGGTATTCCCGGCGCCACCGGAGTGATGAACTTCGTGATCCTGATCGCGGCGTTGTCGGCGATGAACAGCCAGTTGTACATCACCACGCGCATGATGTTCAGCCTGTCTCGAGCCGGCTACGCGCCAAAATCCATGGGGGTGTTGAGCAAGACCGGGATCCCGTTGAACGCGCTGTTGCTTTCCAGTTCGGGGATCGCCCTGGCGACCTTGCTCAACATCCTGTACCCGGAAAGTTCGTTCACCCTGATGATGGCGATCTCGATGTTCGGCGCGATCTTTACCTGGTTCATGATCTTCCTCACTCACTACTGTTTCCGTCGTTTTCATGAACGCAATGGCAACCGCAAATTGTCGTTCCGCATGCGTCTGTTTCCCTACAGCACATTGTTGGGGTTGGTCCTGATGGGGGCCGTGATGATCACGACCTACTTCACAGAGGCCTTCAAGATGACCCTGGTGTTCGGTGTGCCGTTCTTGCTGGTGCTGTCGGTTGTCTACGGCATTTTCTTCAGGAAATCCAAGGGCGTTGCGGTGTTGAATCCGCAGCCCAGGGGCTAGACCGAAGGGAGCCTCGCTGTTGCGGGGCTCCCTTGTTTGCAACGCACGGCCGAATATCTGTTGACCTGGCTGTTTCGTAGCAACAGACTTTGTCCTTTTGTGTGTTCCTAAAGGTCCGTCTGATGCGTAAGTCATTCACTGTTGTTGCATTAAGTCTGCTTGTATCGCAGTACTCCCTCGCCGGCGAAGCCACCAACACGGCTATCGGTGGCGGTGTCGGCGGCGCCCTTGGCAGCGTGGTCGGTCAGGCTATGGGCGGTAGCACTGGCGCTGCGATCGGCGCCGGCGTCGGTGGCGCGGCCGGGGGCGCAATGACCGCCAAGAGTGGCAAGAAGACCGAGTCGGCTATTGGCGGAGGTCTCGGTGCGGCGGGTGGCCAGGTCATCGGCAACAGTGTCGGTGGCTCCACCGGTGGCCTGATCGGCGCGGGTCTGGGCGGCGCAGCAGGTGGTGCGATCGGCAACAATATGGCCGATGACGACGATCACCACGATTCGGGTTACAAGCACAAGAATAAATACAAGAATAAACATAAACACAAACATCACGACTGATCGCGGGTGCGAGACAGAGCATTTGGAATGCTTTGTTTGAAAAAGGGGAGCGGGCATGGCGCTCCCCTTATGGGTGGTCTTTCAGGTCATGCCCGAGCCGCCTTGACGTCTCGGTGATCACCCGGGGTAGAGGCCTCTCGCCCACTTGCCCTTTATCCATGAGCCATTGGCGTTCTGCCGATCATTCGATTGCTTTCACACAGCGTTATCCATTTACGCCGGGTGCTGACGTGTCTCACCGTCGGTCGGCTTTCTGCTGCGCGGGTTGACCCGGAGCCAGAAAGGGCTAGTTTTCATTGGGTGGGAAAATTTCCCACGCCAAAGATTCAAGGGGAAATAGTAAAGCTTATTCCCATGCCGCTCCCGGATTGCAACGCGGATCGCGTTGACACTGCTCGCGGTAAATCACCAGGAGAATGCACGATGAACACTTACCTGCTTTTCAAGAAAGGTTTATTGGCGCTGGCAATCGGTGGCGTCCTGTCGGCCTCCGTCGTTTTGGTACCGGACTCCATTTCCCATGACGCCACTGCCTATGCCAAGGATGGTGGTGGTGGTGGTGGTGGTGGTGGTGGTGGTGGTGGTGGTGGCAACGGCGGTGGCGGCAACGGCGGCGGTGGTGGAGGCCACGGTGGCAACGGTGGTGGCGGTAACGGTGGTGGAGGCCACGGTGGCAACGGCGGTGGCGGTAACGGTGGTGGAGGTCACGGTGGCGACGGCGGTGGCGGTAACGGTGGTGGAGGCCACGGTGGTAACGGCGGTGGCAGCAGTGGAGGCCACGGTGGTAACAGCGGTGGCAATGGCGGCAACAGTGGCCATAGCGGCAGCGACCATGGCAGCGACCATGGGAATGGCAAAGGGAATTCAGGCCATGCCGGTACCGGAAACTCGAACTCCGGTCGCAGTGGTACCCATGCAGAAGCGGGTGACGATCATGGTGTCCACGTAGGCGGTGAGCCGGGTGACGATCATGGCGTTCACGTAGGCGGCGAGCCAGGTGACGATCACGGCGTTCACGTAGGCGGTGAGCCAGGTGACGATCATGGCGTTCACGTTGGCGGTGAGCCAGGTGACGACCATGGCGTTCACGTCGGCGGCGAACCGGGTGACGACAAGGGTGTTCACGCCGGCGGCGAACCGGGTGACGACAATGGCGTTCACACTGGCGGCGAACCCGGCGACGACAACAGCCGGACCTGAAGCGGCCTGATGCCCCATGCAAAACCCGGGAGACCGGTTTTGCATGGGGGCACGCAAAAAAAACAGCCTGCATTCATGGGATTATTTCCCACGCAGCTATACTGGGGTTAACTATCCGGGAATGCGCTGAATGCAATCATCTACCTTGCCCACCTCGCTCCTCAAAGCCCTGCGGCATGTCATGCGGCCGCTGGTACGCCTGATGCTGCGCAAAGGCGTCACGTACCTGGTTTTCGCCGACCTGCTCAAGGAGGTTTTCGTCGATGTGGCGGACCGAGAGTTCCGTCTGGACGATAAGGCACCGACCGACAGCCGCATCAGCCTGCTCACCGGCGTGCACCGCAAGGACGTGCGGCGTTTGCGCAACAGCGGCGACCCCGCCACTTCCACGCTTCCGGAAAACATCACCTTCGGTGCGCAACTGGTCAATGCCTGGACCACCGCACCCTTCTGCGACGACGCCGGCCAGCCATTGCCGCTGCCTCGTTTGGCCAGCGTCGGCGGCGACCGCTCCTTTGATGCCCTGGTGGCGAAGGTCAGCACGGACATCCGGGCGCGGGTGGTGCTGGACGAATGGCTGCGCCTGGGCGTCGTGCGCCTTGACGAGCAAGAGCGTGTGCACCTCGAAGCCCAGGCCTTCGTGCCGCAAAAGGGCTTCGATGAGAAAGCGGCTTACCTGGGGCACAACCTGCACGATCATGCCTGCGCAGCGGTACACAACTTGAGCGGCGAAGGTCCGGCCTTTTTTGAACGCAGCGTCCACTATGACGCACTGGCCCCAATGAGCGTCGAGGCGCTGCGCGAGGCCGTTGCCAGCGAGGGGATGCAGGCCCTGTTGAGCTTCAACCGACTCGCCGCCGAGCTGGAATTTCGCGATCTGCCCAGCCCAGAACCGCGTCAGCGCATCACGGTCGGCCTGTACTTCTACACTGAAACTTCCGATCCCAACTCACCGACGGCTCCCAAGCCATGACTGTCAATCTGCGCCTGATTCGAGCAGCCGCCCTCGCTCTGGGCCTCGGGCTTCCGATTGTGTTGCAAGCCGCGCCGGCCTGTGTCAGCCAGAATGAGGCGGGCGGCAATGAAGTGCCGCTCATGGAGGCTCCGGGTGGCACCGGCGGTACGGGGGCGGCGCCTGGTGGCATGGGCGGTACGGGCATCGGCACCGACAACGGCGGGGTGGGCGGTACCGGCGCCCCCCTGAACAAGCGTCCAGGCGGCATTGGCGGCACCGGTGCAATTGCCGGCGGTGTGGGTGGCACGGGCATCAGCAACGACAACGGCGGTATCGGCGGCACCGGCATTGTCGGCACCATCACCGGGTTCGCCTCGATCTGCGTCAATGGCGTGGAAGTGCACTTCAACAAAAACGTGCCTGTCAGCGAGAACGGCATTGCCGCCACCAGCACCCGCCTGGCAGTAGGCCAGGTGGTTGCCGTGGAAGCATTCAATTCCCGGCGCGGTCTGGAGGCCGGGCGCATTGCTATCCTGCATGTTTACGAAGGCCCTCTGACAGCCCTGCCCAGAGATTCCATGCCCATGCGTGTCATGGGCCAACCGGTACGGCTGGCCAACGGTGCTCAAGTCGCTCCCGGTTTGCGTGCGGGTGATCCCGTACGGGTCAGCGGGCTGCGCGATGCCCGGGGTGAAGTGGTGGCCAGCCGCATCGACCGCGCGCCCGGCCTCAAGGAGGCCAGCGCCATCGGCCCGGTCGATCGCAGCGGTTATCTGCAGGGGCTCAAACTCGGCAACCGTCCGGGACCGGCGCAGGAAATGCTGGTGCGTGGCCAGTGGTCGGGCCGCGAACTGGAGGTGAGCCAGAGTCGCCCCGACCCGAGCCTGCCCTTCATTGGCCGGGCACACAATGCGGTGATCGAGGGCCTGGTACAGGGCCGGCAGGACCGTCGCCTGGTGGTGGGTGGCTTTAATGTGACGATGGCGAGCGACACCGTGTTTGTCGGTGTGCAGTCTTCGCAGCTGACGCTGGATCGACGCGTGCGGATCACCGGCGTGTTCAGCGGCGCACGGGAGGTACAGGCCACGCGTATCGAATTGCCCCGCGAGCGCTCCGATTCGCCAGCCGGCAACCGGCACGGGCAACTTCGAAACAGTGAGCAAAACACGGACGACTCAAGTGGCTCGGGCCATTCGGGCAGCTCGGACGATTTCAACAACTCCGGCGACTCGAGCGGCTCAAGCGACGCCAACGGCTCCGGTCACTCGGGGGATTCGGGGAACTCGGGCAGTGACAGGAGCGGCCGCTCCGAGAGCGTTGTCGACGATACTCGCCACGGGGGCAATGACAGTCATGGTGGAGGTGACAATATCGAACGCGTGGACGTGGACAAGTCCGGCAAGTCAGAGCGTGTCGAGAAGGTCGAGCAATCCGGCAAGGTCGAGAGAGTAGAGAGGGTAGAGAAGGTAGAGAAAGTCGAAAAGGTCGAACGTCCGGAGAAAGTCGAGAAAGTCGATCGGCCAGAAAAGGTTGAGAAAGTTGATCGGCCGGAAAAAGTCGAGAAGGTCGAAAAAGTTGAAAAAGTTGAAAAAATCGAGAAGGTTGAAAAGGTCGACCGCTCTGGCAAGTCGGGATAAACCGTGAAGGCATGATGCACTTGCGCCATAAGTCACTAGGCTGTGTAAGTCACGCAACAAAGCCTGCGTGTGGACTTCGATGACGCAAGACACGAGGTGAACATGGACCCCAAGCGCATCCTGCTCATCGGTTGGCTGGCCAGCCTGGCCTTGCCGGCCCTGGCCGATACCTTCTCGACCTCGATCGGAACCGACTACTCCCGGGGCGATTATGGCACCGGCACGACTTCCGAAACCTGGTACGTCCCGCTGGTGGGCAAATACGAAACCGGTCCCATGACCTACAAGCTCACTGTACCCTGGTTGCGCATCACCAATCCTTCGGTGGGCCCTGACGGTGAGCCGTTGCCCGGCGGTTGCGGCAAAGTGGAAAGCGGTCTGGGCGACACTGTCGCCGGTGCCGACTACGCCGTGCTTGACGGCAACATTGGCGGGCTGTTCGTGGACCTGATCGGCAAGGTCAAGTTGCCCACCGCCGACGAAGACAAGTGCCTGGGCACCGGCAAAACCGACTATTCCGCCCAGGTCGATGTCGCCAAGGCCTTCGGCCGGGTGACCGGGTTCGCCACCCTGGGCTGGAAAAAATACGGCGATCCGTCGGGCTCCGATTTCGACAACCCGATATTCGCCGGCCTCGGTTTCGCCATGCCCGTGTTCGCGCGCACCACGGCGGGGGTGTCCTACGACTGGCGGCAGAAAGTCGTCTCCACGGGCGACCAGATCAAGGAACTCACTCTCTTCCTCACCCACAAGCTCAATCAGAACTGGAAGTTTCAGTTATATGCCGTCAAGGGTTTTTCCGACGCCAGTCCGGATGGCGAGGCTGGACTGGTGTTCACCCACACCTACTGATACCCGCCTGTTTCCCGGCTCTGATGGGTTTCGTCGCCTCAACCCTGGCCTGCGCCTGCTTTAGTCCTGATGTTCGGTCGTTGACACAGGGGCTTACAGGCCTAATCTAAATATGTGGGAATATTTCCCACGCTCGGATGCCGACTGGCTCTGAAGGATCGTTCGGAACCGCAGATGCTTGTTTTTGCTGCAAATTAATGGCCGTGCCGGTTGGCTGGCCGCTCCAATGGGCGGCCGGGAACTCACTGGACATTGCGTTCGATACGGACATGACTACGCAACTCCAAGCGGAGGTGCATCATGCTTCTCAAAAAATGTTTGTTGGCCCTGGCAATTGGCGCAGTCCTGTCTGCATCGACTGTGCTGGTGCCCGATTACGTCGGTAGCTTCTCCAGCGTGCATGCCAAAGATGGCGGCAGCGGTGGTGGTGGCGGTAACGGAGGCGGAGGCGGTCACGGTGGTGGCGGCGGTGGTGGCTCCGGTGGGGGCGGTCATGGTGGTGACGGCGGAGGCGGCCACGGTGGCGGCGGCGCTGGCGGTAACGGTGGCGGCAGTGGCTCCGGCAATGGAGGCTCCGGAGGCGGTGGTCACGGTGGTAATGGCGCAGGCGGTAACGCTGGCGGTGGCCATGGCGATGGTGGCGGTGATGGTGGCGCAGGACATGGCGGCATGGGGCGCGGCGATGCTGACCATGGTGGTGTTGCCGGAAACGCAGGCCAAGGCAATGCCCGTGGCGATAAGGCTGATAAAGCCGATAAAGCCGATAAAGCCGATAAGGCCGATAAGGCCGATAGAGCCGATAGAGCCGATAAGGCTAATAGGGCTGACAACAATGCCGCAGATGCAGCCCGGAACGCTGCCAAAAATGACGCAGATGCAGCCAGAGACGCTGCCAGAGCTGATGCAGACGCAGCCCGGGATGCTGCGAAAGCTGACGCAGATGCAACCCGAGATGCCGCCAGAGCTGCGGCGGATGCTGCCCGTGACGCTGCAAAAGCTGCAGGTGTAGCGGGTGCAGATGCAACCAGAGATGCTGCGAGGGCCGCTGCAGATGCCGCCAGGGACGCTGCCAAGGCAGACGCAGATGCAACCAGAGATGCAGCCCGGGCTGCTGCAGATGCTGCCAGGAACGACGCCAAGGCTGATGCGAACGCGGCCAGAGAGGCGGCCAAGGCCGAGAAGAGGGCCGCCAGAGAGGATGTGGCGGATGCCCCTGACGCTCCAGACGCCCCGGATGCTCCGGATGCCCCAGACGCGCCGGATGTCGACGTGGTGGAGGTACAGAACTAGGCCTGCACGCTACGCAACGGCAGGCATACCCGTAGAAAACGTCCCGGGAATTTGAAGGACATATCGAAAAAAAAGTCGCAAACCCTGCAGGGTTTGCGACTTTTTTTGCCATCGTGTTGCGCGATCGCGCTACACGGATCAGCCGTTGCTGCGATTGCTTGCCTTGGCCTTGCTTTGCGCTACAGCGGCTTCAGCCTTCTGCTTCTGCGCAACCTGGAAGGCTTCCATCGAGACCTTGCGGGCCGACTCCATGCGATTGAATGTCTTGTCACCACCACCGGTGGCCATCGCCAGAGAAGAAGCGGTCAGAGCGGCAATTACGAACAGAGCTTTCATGGATTTCATTTGGATATCCTCAAGTGAGAAAAGTGAGATGGGTAAATAGTTAAAAACGGAATTCATTGGCAAAGGCTGAACGGGCTTGTTCAACCTGACTTCACCAGCCAGCCAGAGCGGCGTTTCTGGTTCCCCAGGTGCCTTGCTCCATACGGCCTTCAGCGTTTTTGTTTTTCGCCCAGACGGTGAGCAGCACCATCATTCCAAAGCCACCGACGATGAGAACCGGATAGGCCGCCAGCAACTCGACCAGCGAGTATTTCCAGGCCAGCGGACGACCGACACCGAGCATGGCGGCATAGAACCACGACACACCAGAGAGCGCGCCGGAAAACAGCGCCAGCATGCGCAAGTTGAAAGAGAGTTTGAGTATCGAACCGGCTTTCTTCAGTGCCGGCAATACAGCGCTATGCAACAGGAAACCGTTAAAGGTCAACAGCACAACGATGCCGATTTTGGCTTGCAACTTTGGATTGAGGAAATATTCCATCCCCTTGCCGGCATAATCTATTCCGACAATAGCAATGCCCGTAATCCAAAGCGCTACAAGTGCAAGCGATACGGTTTTTTGAAGGCTTTCCAGATGCGCGTCATCATGGTGACCCGACACATCCCCCTTCAGGAGTTGCTTGACCATTGCAATGTCACTGGTCAACACAAGCCCGATTGCCACGCAGCAGGCGATAAGATGGAAATATACAACGCCCAAGCGAATATATTCCGCTGCTGGCGAAGTCAGTATACCAAGTTCCATGATTACCTCTTTGTACTCTTAGTGGATCAACATGGCTTCAGCACGGCTTAGTTGAATTTATCCGTTGCTGACTGCAGTCAGGATCCAGCAATTTCTATTATTTAATCTTGCGGCATTTTGCTGCGAAGAAAAAAGCGAGTTTAGCGAATGAACTTTTTGATCATTCGGTTAGTTCCATTTTCAGGTAACAAAAAACCTCATCCGCACTGGGCGTCTATATGAGGTTTAACTTCCGCTTCTTGAGTCAGCTGAGCATCGGAGCCCGTGTGACCTGTTGCGTATTCTGAACGAAAAAAGCCGTCTCCGTTCATTTTTTGATCAATTTTGCTGACCAACGGCAGTGCCGAAACTGGTCGCATATTGCTATCACCGGAGGACGCAGCCAGCACCATGACTGGCTTTCGGCGAGTCGGGAGGTGTATGAAAGCCCCGTCGATTTTTTCGTCTTTTTTTCCATATTCCAGGGTGAAAATCGGGGGTTATAAGCCAATCGGCCATCAAAAAAGCCCTGGTCGGGGTAAAAAACCAGGTCAATGCACTGCCATTTTTCCCTCGAAAAAAGCACATTCCGGACAGTTGATTGCGTCGTGCAATGCTCCTTCTTACTCCGGCAATGTTTGCGGGTGTGAGAGGGCGCCCGACGACGGCTTTGGTTTGAAGAATAAAAATGTGCAGGTTTTTGAGCAAACTTTTCGCATTAACACGGCGGTCAGCACCGCCCGGGAGGGCGTCAGCGCAACCCATGAGGTACTGGCGACAGGTAGCAATCGGCCAAGCAAGGTCTGTTTGGAGGCTCTGCAGGTATTGCGCCTGTCACAAAGCGACCAGGGCGGACGTGCACGGGGACAGCGCTCTGACCGCAGGCAACGGCCGTACTATAATTAATGTCTGTCAATGTTTGTATGGCGAGCGTTCCAAAACGAATCAGGTATCCATAGATAGCGTTCACCTGACAGGCAGAGGGCAGCACAGCAAAAGGGATGGACAATACGTCTGATGACTCGAGAGAGGGTTCAGCCATGAAAATTCACTCCTTCCAGCATTACTCTCATGGTCTGGAAATGGCCGTTCACGATGCATGGATTACCGCCAAGGTGAAATCGGCCCTGGCATTTTCCGATCCGACCCTTAGCCTGCATATCAATGTCAAAACCCATGCGGGCATAGTGGGGTTAAGCGGCCGCGTCAACACTCATAGACAGTGTGAACAGGCCATTGAACTGGCCCGTTCGGTTCATGGTGTCGCCGAAGTCGATGCCAGCGACCTGCAGACCCATGTGTTCACGCCAGGGACTTTTCCAGAAGCGCCCAACGCCGAAGAAAGCACTGAGCGCCGGCCACAATCGTCAACAAAGATGGACGACAAATGACAATGGCAACTTTGTAGGCGCCGCGCTCCCAGTCGGGAACCGGGAGCGCAGGGAGCTGAATGCCTGTGTGCCCCAGAGTGAAACGCCCATGGTTTCGTGGACATTTGCGACTGGCTGCTCAGGCCGTTCTCTGCCTGTCATCCAAGGGTCTGCATCAGGCTGCGTAATTGGAGAATCGCCTGCGCAATCGGGGAGGTTGGCAGGCAGCGCAATCGCTAGTTTAGGGCCCATCCAACAACAAGACCTCGCTATAGGAAGGCTTATGCAATACAGGCTTGCCATCTCGCGCTGTGTGCCCTGCGCGTTTGAGTTGACTAAGGGAAACCTTTAGCCGGGTTGAAGTTTTCCCCCCAACGGATGCTGTTCATCTCGATATCGGCGCGGCGCCTACTGACTTACCTTGGGTAGACAAGAGGCGTGTCGTCTTGGCTGGCTGCTGCATTGAGCCCGCCTGGCGTTTTACCCCATAACAACAATAGGCCTGACAATGCTCGAACCCATCGTTCTTTATATCCCTGATGCAATTCGCCTTCCTGCGCAGGAAGGCTCGGTGTTCGGCTGCCGGCATTTTTAACTTTTAGTTCGAATCTGCTCCTATAAATACAGTGCCCAGCACATACAGATGTGGAGAAGTTAGATGCTTCAGGTAAAACAATCTTGCCGTGGGCTTGGTATTGCCGGCGTATTGGGAATGATCTGTTCGCCGTTGGCAGCCTATGCCGATGTTGTTGATGACAGTCACTTGAAAGTGGATACGCGTAACTTCTACTTGCACCGTAATTACACCAATAACAATGCGCCGGTTTCTGAAGTGCATAGTTGGTCTCAGGGGTTCGATGCACAGTTTACGTCCGGTTACACCGACACGGCCCTGGCGATCGGCCTTGATGTGGATGCGCAATACGCAGTGCGTCTGGATTCATCGGGCAACGACGGTTCGCTGCCTTTCAGCGTCAGTGACCAGCAGACGGCGGATGACTACAGTCGCGCCGGTGCAACCTTCAAGATGCGCTACAGCAAGACCGAGTTGAAGGTCGGTGACCTTCGCCCTCAATTGCCGGTGGCGTACGATGACACCAGTCGGCAACTGGATACGATCTATCAAGGGGCGGTGGTCGAGTCCAGGGAAGTCGATGGATTGACGATGACCGGTGGCCGGTTCTGGTCTGCCGTGACACGGGAATCTTCCAACCACGAGAAACTGTACAAGTTTGGCTCCACCGATAATCTCGACAGTGACGGCCTGGACTTCGGCGGCGCCACTTACGACATTACCAAGAACCTGCAAGCCAGTTATTTTTATGGCGTATTGCACGATATTTATCAGCAGCACTATTTCGGCCTGATGCATATGGCTGACTTGGGTAATGGCTACAAACTCAAGACCGATTTGCGCTACTTCAATAACAATGAAGATGGTAGTGCCTTGAACGGTGAGATCGACAACCGTTCCTACGGTGGCTTGTTTACCTTGCTCAAAGGCGCCCACATGTTTGGCCTCAGTTACCAGCGCATGCTCGGCGAGAGCGTGTTCCCGACGATGAACGGGTTTATCCCGCAACCTTATCTGGTGCACTGGTCGTCCCTGGGGTTTGTCCGCCCGGATGAAAAGTCCTGGGGCGCGCGCTACAGCTATGACTTTGCCGGGATGGGCATGCCGGGGCTGAAGCTCTACACCCGCTACATCAAGGGAACCCACTGGGACCGTGGCGCCAACCTGAGCGACAACCAGGAAAGCGAACGCTTCCTGGGGCTCAGCTACGTGGTGCAGAGCGGAGCGCTGCAAGGCCTGGGGCTGGACCTGCGCAACATCGACGTGAAACAGAAGTACGGCTACGACTACAACGAATTCCGTTTCGCCACGACCTACACCTGGAAGTTCTGGTAAGCCCGGTCCACCCGGAGTTTGACCCCATAACAATAAGAGGCCTGACCATGTTCGAACCCTTTGTCCTTTACATCTGCCCCGCAACTTCCCAGTCGGTGCGCTGTGCACCGTCACCCGGCGCGCTGCGCCCATGAGCGGATTCCAAGAGGAGCAAACACTAATGAATATCCAGGTCGATAACGCGGTCCTGCAACAGCAGAAGAAGAAAACCTACATCTACGAGTGGTACGTGGTCGGCCTGTGCATGATCGCCTACATCTTTTCATTTGTGGATCGGCAGATCCTGGCGCTGATGATCGAACCGATCAAAGCCGACCTGCAGATCAGCGACACTCAGTTCAGCTTGCTGCATGGGCTGGCCTTTTCGTTGTTCTACGCCTTCATGGGCATGCCCATCGCCTACCTGGCGGATCGCTTCTCCCGGCCGAAGATCATCGCCGTCGGCGTGGTGTTCTGGAGCCTGGCGACGGCTGCCTGCGGCATGAGCAAGAACTTCCTGCACATGTTCCTCGCCCGCATTGGCGTCGGTGTCGGCGAAGCGGCCCTGTCGCCCTCGGCCTACTCGATGTTCAGCGACATGTTCCCCAAGGAAAAACTTGGCCGCGCCGTGGGCATCTACTCGATCGGCTCGTTCGTCGGTGGTGGCCTGGCCTTCCTGGTGGGTGGCTATGTGATCGCGATGCTCAAGGACATGAACACCATCGAAGTCGCCGTTCTCGGTGCGATGAAGGCCTGGCAACTGGCGTTCTTCATTGTCGGCCTGCCCGGTATCGTGGTCGGCCTGTTGATCTGGCTTACCGTGCGCGACCCGGCGCGCAAGGGGCTGCAGGTCGATGCACAGGGGCAGGCCAAGAAGGTTGCGATGAGCGATGGCTTGCGTTTCCTCGGTCGCCACCGTGCCACCTTCACTTGCCATTACCTGGGCTTTTCGTTCTACGCCATGGCCCTGTTCTGCATGATGAGCTGGAGCCCGGCGCTGTACATCCGCAAGTTCGGCCTGTCGCCAATGGAGGCCGGCTACATGCTCGGCACCGTGCTGTTGGTGGCCAATACCGCAGGCGTGCTGTTCGGCGGATGGCTCACCGACTACCTGGCCAAGAAAGGTCATCAGGACGCCGCCATGCGCACCGGCGTCATCGGTGCCCTCGGCATGGCGGTGCCGGCCGTGCTGTTCCCACAAGTCGATCAACTGTGGCTGTCGGTGACGCTGTTGGTGCCGGCGATGTTCTTCGCTTCGTTCCCGATGCCGGCGTCCACGGCGGCGATGCAGATCCTCGCGCCGAACCAGGTGCGCGCACAGGTCTCGGCGGTGTTCCTGCTGATCAGCAATCTGCTGGGCCTGGGCCTGGGCACCACGCTGGTGGCGCTGTTGACCGACCGCTACTTCGGATCGCCCGCGGCGGTGGGGTCGTCGATGTCGCTGGTGATCGCCGGTGCATCGGTGTTGACGGTGCTACTGCTCTGGCGTGGCTGCCGTCGTTTTCGGGAAAGCTATGCCCGGGAGTATCCGACCCGAGCCTGATTGGTCATAGTCCACGATCGGCGTCTCGGCCTCGCTCCCTTTGAAGGGCGCGGGGCCGAGGTGCTCCAGGACAGGAGAACCCGTGATGTTGAATGATGTACACCTGCTGGAACGGCACAGCCTGCTCAGCTCGGCCGATTACCGCGAGATCAAGGACAAGGTCAGCCAATACCTGTGCCCGCACAGCTTCAACGTGCTGCGTGACGAGCCCATCCACACTCGGCTCAACGGGGTGTTTTTCGGCGATTCGGCACTGCTCGACCTGCGCTATGGCGCGCCGGTGGAAATCACCATCGGCGACATTGCCGATCAGTACCTGTTTCGCATTACCTTGCAGGGGCACTGCGAAGTGGCCCACGGGCGGCGCAGCGCGGCGATGCAGTCGGGCTACCTGAGTGTTTCCTCGCCGTTCGCGCAAAGCCGCATCGTCACCGATGGCGAGTGCCGCAACCTGATCCTGCGGGTCGACCGTGATGCCCTGGAGACACAATTGCAACGCCTGCTCGGCCGCAGTCTGCGGCAGTCGGTGATCTTTGATGTCAGCGTCGACCACCTGGGCGCGGGCGTCGTCAGCCTCTATCACACCCTGGACTACATCTGCCGGCTGTACGGCAGCGGCGTGGACGGTTCGCGTCTCGCCAGCGGCTTGTCCGAATACCTGATGCAACTGCTGCTCACACAGCTGCCGCACAACTACTCGGCGGACCTGTTGATCGACTCGCGCGCGCCGCTGCCGCACCACGTGAAAAAGGCCCGTGACTACATCGAGGAACACCTCGACGAACCGATCAGCCTGACGACCTTGAGCGAACTGTGTGGCGTCTCGGTGCGCACCCTGCAAAACGGTTTCAACCAGTTCCTTCAGCAGGCACCGGTCGAATACATCCGTGACCGTCGCCTGGCGGTGATCCACGAATCGCTCAAACAGGGCAGGGCCGGCGAAACCGTCACCGATATCCTGTTGCGTCACGGCATCAACAGCTTCGGGCATTTCTCCAGCGCTTATCGGCAACGCTATGGCTGTCTGCCGTCGGACACCCTGCGGCGGCAGAAGTATTGAGACTCCTGCGCAATCCGTCAGTCGGCTGCGCAATCGGATAAGTGCGCGACGGTGCGGCTCGATAGGATCGAGTCACTGACAAAAAGGAGTATCTGCATGAATATTACTGTGCTGGGTGGTGGTCACGGCTGTTACGCCGCTGCTGTCGAAATGGCTGAAAAGGGGCACCCGACCCGCCTGTGGCGTCGCGACTCCACCGCGCTCAAGGAGCTGCTGGCCATCGGCAGCCTGACCATCAAGGACTACAAGGGCACTCGCCAGTTGTCCGTCGGCCAGCAGGGCGACAAGCTGTCGTTCACCGACGACCTGGCCGAAGCCCTGGGCGACGCGCAACTGGTGATCATCCCGCTGCCGTCGACCTCCCACGAAGACTTGGCCAGACATGTTGCGCCGCACCTGCACGACGGTCAGGTGGTGTTCCTGCCACCGGGCACCTTCGGCAGTTTCGTGTTCGCCAAGGCCATGGCCGATGCGGGCAACCGGAGCAAGGTCGCCTTCGCTGAAACCGGTACGCTGCCGTATCTGGTACGCAAGCATGGCGCCAGCGACCTGGTGATCAGCGGTTACGCCACCCGCCTGCCAACCGGCGTATTCCCCAGCAACCTGTCCGAGCATGCTTTCGCGGTACTGCGCGAGGCCTACCCGAGCGTCGAGCCGATTGAAGACGCCCTGAGCGGTGCGCTGATGAACGCAGGCCCGATCATCCACCCGCCGCTGATCATGATGAACGCCGGTCCCCTGGAGCATTTCGAGGCCTGGGACATTCATAACGAAGGTACCCAACCGTCGATCCGCCGCGTGACCAACCAGCTCGATGCCGAGCGCATGGCCGTGCGCGAAGCACTGACCTACGGCGCTCCGCACTTCCCCCTGGCCGACCACTACAACACCACCGAAGGCGATGAGTGGATGTACGGTCGTGGTGCCCACGGCAAGCTGACCGACAGCGGCGACTGGCGCGAAGACATCGACCTGCAGAAGCACCGCTACATGCTTGAAGACACACGCCTGGGCCTGTCTTTCCTGGTGTCCGTCGGCCGCTGGGCCGGTGTGCCGACTCCGGTGGCGCAGGGTCTGCTGAGCATTGCTTCGGTCGTCGCTGCACGGGATCTCTACGCCGAAGGCCGCACCCTGGAAAACCTCGGTCTGGCCAAACTGAGTCGAGCGCAGATGACCGAACTGCTGACCAAGGGCTACAACTGATGAACGCCGCGCAGCCCCAGGTCAGCGTGGTCGGCGCCGGCCGTATGGGTGAGGGCATTGCCCTGGCGTTCATTCATGCGGGCCTGCCGGTCACCCTCATCGATATAAAGGATCGCGCGGAGGATGAGCGACACGGCTACTTCGAGCGTGTGCGCAACAACATCCGCAGCGAATTGCAGATGCTGGTACGCCTGGGTGTGCTCGAGGGGGATCAGGCGGACATCGCGATAGCCCGGCTGACGGTGCAATCAAAATCCCGGGCCGCGGCGACACTGTCTCAGTGCGACCTGGTGTTCGAAGCGGTGCCGGAGGTCATCGCGATCAAGCAGGAGACCTTCGCCTGGGTCAGCGAGCATGTCCCGGCGTCGACCATCATCGCCTCGACGACGTCGACGTTTCTCGTCACCGAGTTGAGCGAAATGGTCAGCACGCCTGCGCGCTTCGTGAACGCGCACTGGCTCAATCCCGCGTACCTGATGCCGCTGGTGGAAGTCAGCCGCAGCGAAGCGACCTGCCCTCAGGTCGTCGAACGGCTGCTGCAACTGCTCAAGCGGATCGGCAAGGTGCCCGTGGTGTGCAATCCGGTGGCTGGCTACATCGTGCCGCGCATTCAGGCATTGGTGATGAACGAAGCCGCACGGATGGTGGAAGAGGGCGTGGCCAGCGCAGAAGATATCGACACCGCGGTGCGCGTCGGTTTCGGGCTGCGCTTCTCGGTGCTGGGCCTGCTTGAATTCATCGACTGGGGCGGCGGCGACATTTTGTACTACGCCTCGCGCTACCTGAGTGGAGCGCTGTCACCGCGCTTCGAATCGCCACAGGTGATCGCCGACAACATGCAAAACGGCCGCAATGGCTTGCGAGACGGCCAAGGTTTCTACGACTACCGTGACATGGACGTGGACGCCTACAAGCAGCAGCGACTTGGTGATTTTGTCCGCAAGCTGCAATTGTCGGGGTTGACGCCAGCGTTCGATGGCGCCTTGAAGCAGGCCTGAGCCTCAGGGCCCGGATGCCGGGCCCTGACTACATGGGGTTGCAGCGGGGGGCCTTCGCCATATCGTAGAAATGGCGAACAGCTCGCCGCTGCTTCCTGTAGCAGGCGGACTCGAACGCGAATCGATTCCTTGGGATCGTGCTCGAAGCCGTTGTGTCAGTCGGGATGGTCGAAGGCCAGCGGGAACAGGGCGTCACCGGCGAAGGTCAGGCGCTCGCATGCGGCATCAGTTTGATTTATCCGGGACCTTGCGGATCAGGCGGTAAAGCCGAACAGGCGTTTTGGGGTCTCCCACAGTATCTGGTGGCGGTCGCTGGCATTCGGGAACATCTCGCCGAAGTTTGTCAGGACGGTGCCCAACTCCATGTTTTGGTGTGCGCGCAAGAACGGCCAATCCGTGCCCCACATACAGTTTTCGGCAGTGAACGCCTGCAGCAGTGCCAGTTGGTATGGCTTGGCATCGGCAAAGGGGTAGCTCTCCCTGGAGTATTGCGACAGCCCGGAGAGTTTGACGAAGGTCCGTCCGTTGCCAGCCAGCGACAGCAAGGCCTGGAAAGCCGGCTGCTGCAAGCCGGCGCTGGCATCGGGCCGGCCGGAGTGGTCGATCAGCACCCGGGACCGTGTGCGCTGCAGCAGCGGCAACAGCGCAAGCAACTGATCGTCCTTGACCTGGATCTGGGCATACAGGTCCAGATCGGCCAGGCGTCCCATCAGGGTGTCGATCTTCAGAAAGCGCTCAGGACCCAGCAGCGCAGCATTGAGCGCCACACCGACGACACCCTGCGCCTTGTACTGCGCGAGCGTCTCGCTGGAGATGTCGTTCGGCACCACGACCACACCTTTATGACGGCCCTTGTTGCGAGCCAGCGTGTCCAGGAGACAACGGTTGTCGTAGCCATAGGCAGAAGTCGGCTGCACGATCACTGAATGGCGTATCCCATAGGCCTGCATGACCTGTTCGTAATACGCCGCGGGGCCGACCTCAGGGCCTGCCGGCTGGTAGGTAGAGTCAGCCGGATAAGGGTATTGGACAGGGTCGATCACATGATGGTGGCAATCGATCTTGGGTTGCGACAGCAGACTGAGTAGTTGGGAGTCCATAACCGTACCTGGCGATTGATCGGTGCCTTCATTGTCTGCGCGCTGCGTGGTGCTGTTGCGGGAGGCCTGGCTCAGGACCGGCATGCCAAGCGCGGCGCTGGCGCTGAGCACGACGGAGCCTTTCTTGAGCAGCGAGCGGCGGGACAAGCCCGTGTCATCGAGATGTGTGGTCATGTTCAAACCCTTGTTTTTAGTGTGTGCAGCTACAGAGCGTCCATTACTGCAACCGCCGTCAAGGCAGTTGCGTCGACCTTAGAACAAGCGCTTCCCAAGCGTCCTCTGTGAAGTCGTTAAGCAGGTATCGGTTTTTGTTATGGGCATTTCCATATGACTGGGATCCTGCGCGTTTCAAATCCTCCGATAAGAAAAACAGATACCCGTTTAAGGATTTCCCAGAGGCGGTGCAGACAACTGCGGCTTTAAAGTCACGCCCAGCGTTCGGCTGTCGGGCGGCCTCTGGCCTGCAGCGATCTCCAGGCCGTTCGCTATCTCTACAAAAATAAGAAGGTGAAAACATGAGTCACGAAGCGGTCGACATTAAGGCGTGGATCGACAACCGACCGGTTGCCCGGTACCAGTGGCTCATCATGAGCCTGTGCTTCTTCATTGTTCTATTCGATGGGCTGGATGTGGCGGTCATGGGTTTTATTGCGCCTTCACTGATTCAGGAGTGGGGGTTGTCCAAAGCGGCATTTGGCCCGGTCATGAGTGCCGGGATGATCGGGCTCGCCATCGGCGCCCTGACCGCCGGCCCTTACGCTGATCGTGTGGGGCGCAAGAAAGTGCTGCTGTTGGCGGTGACAGGGTTCAGTGTACTGAGCCTGGCGTGTGCGTTTGCGCGTAACCCCTATGAGCTGGCGGCCTTGCGGCTATTGACCGGTGTGGCCCTGGGCGCCGCGATGCCCAACACCACCACGCTGCTTGCCGAATACCTGCCGGAGCGCAATCGTTCGCTGTTCATCACCATCATGTTTACCGGGTTCAACATGGGGTCGGGGCTGGGTGGCTTGTTGGCAGCCTGGCTGATTCCCCTGTACGGCTGGAAATCGGTGTTGCTCGCCGGTGGCATTCTGCCAATGGTGCTGCTGCCTTTCCTCTGGCTGTTGCTGCCCGAGTCCGCGCGATTCCTGGCAGCGCGCAATGCGCCGGCTGCCCAGATCGCCAAAGTACTGAACAAGCTGGGGGGCAAATTTTCGCCAGCCACGAGTTTCACCCTCGCCGAACCCCAGGCCCAGCACAAGGCGCCGGTGCGCATGCTGTTCACCGAACGTTATCGGGCCGGCACCCTGGCGCTGTGGTTGACCTATTTCATGGGCCTGCTGGTGATCTACCTGACCATGGGCTGGATGCCGACCCTGTTGCGCGAAGGCGGTCTGTCCATCGAGCGCGCTGCCACCATCACCGGCCTGTTCCAGATCGGCGGTACGGTCGGGGCGATCGTGGTGGGCTGGATCATGGACCGACGCAATCCGAACGGCGTGATCGCCACCTCCTATGCACTAGGTGGTGTGTTTATCCTGCTGCTGGGGGCCTTCAGCCTGGAGTCGAGCCTGCTGGCGCTTGGCGTGATTGCCGCCGGTTTCTGCATGAGCGGCGCGCAGACGGGCCTCAACGCGTTTGCCCCGGGTTACTACCCGACGGATTTCCGTGCCACAGGCGTGAGCTGGATGCTCGGCATCGGTCGTTTCGGCGGTATCTTTGGCTCTCTCATCGGTGGTGCGGTGCTCAGTCTCGGGTTGGGCCTGCCGTTGCTGTTCGCACTGTTGAGCGTGCCGGCCTTCATCGCCGCCCTGGCGATCCTGGCCAACGGTCTTGCACGGCGCCGGGTCAACCGGGCGCTGCTGGCGCAATAAACTTTTTCGAACACAGGAACTCATCATGGCACGCATCATCGGTGGCCTCGCTGTCTCCCATACACCTACCATCGGCTTCGCTGTCGATCACGATAAACAGAATGAAGCGGCCTGGGCGCCGATTTTCGCAGGCTTCGAACCGATCAAGGTGTGGTTGAAGGAGCAGCAGCCGGACGTGCTGTTCTACATCTTCAATGACCATGTGACGTCGTTCTTCTTCGACCACTATGGCGCGTTCTCCCTCGGTGTCGATGAGCGTTACGAGGTCGCCGACGAAGGCGGCAATCCGCGCTCGCTGCCCGCAGTGGGCGGGCATGCCGCGCTGTCGCGGCACATTGGGCAAAGCCTGATGGCCGATGAGTTCGACATGAGCTTCTTCCGCGACAAGCCGCTGGACCACGGGTTTTTCTCGCCGATGTCGGCGCTGTTGCCCTGTGACCCGGCGTGGCCGGTGCAAATCGTGCCGCTGCAGGTGGGGGTGTTGCAGTTCCCGATCCCCAGTGCATTGCGCTGCTACAAGTTGGGCCAGGCCCTGCGCCGGGCGATTGAAAGCTATCCCGAAGACCTGAAAGTAGCCATTGTCGCAACCGGCGGCGTGTCCCATCAGGTGCATGGCGAGCGTTGCGGCTTCAACAACCCGCAGTGGGATGAGCAGTTCATCGATTTGCTGGTCAACGACCCGCAGCGCCTGACCGAGATGACCCACGCCGAATATGCCACTCTGGGCGGGATGGAAGGCTCGGAGGTGATCACCTGGCTGATCATGCGTGGTGCGTTGTCGGCCACGGTGAAAAATCTGCATCAGGACTATTACCTGCCCTCCATGACCGGTATCGCGACTCTTTTGCTGGAAAACCAGGACCGTGCGGTGCCTGCCGATGTCAACGCGCGCCACTTGCAGCACATGCAGCACCAGTTGGCCGGCATCGAAAAACTCGAGGGCACCTATCCATTCACCCTGGAGCGCAGCGCCAAGGGGTATCGCCTGAACAAGTTCCTGCATCGCATGATTGAACCGCAGTGGCGCCAGCGTTTTCTCGAGGCGCCGGAAGCGTTGTTCGACGAAGGGGGCCTTAGCGACGAAGAGCGGGATCTGTTGCGCCGCCGTGACTGGCGCGGGCTGATCCAGTACGGGGCGATCTTCTTCGTGCTGGAGAAACTTGCGGCGGTACTCGGGATTCCCAACTTGCAGGTCTATGCCGCCATGCGTGGACAGAGCCTGGAAGCCTTCATGAAAACCCGGAACCAGCAGGTGCTCTACTCGGTGGCGGGCAATGGCCCACGCTGATTTCTAGCGGTTAGTGCAGCGGCTCGTCCCGGGCCGCTATCCATTCTTTTCCTTCTTGATCCTGCTGTGCCCGGTTATGGCGGGCGCAGGGCATTTCCTTACCCGAAAATCGGAAAACAATAACAATGAAAATCACCGTTGATCACCGATTCGTCTGTTCCCTGGCTGTTGTCTGTGGACTCCCGCTGCAAGCGTCCGCTGCAGGCTTCGTCGAAGATGCCAGCGCCAACCTGAACCTGCGCAACTTCTACATCAACCGCAACTTCACCAACCCGGCCTATCCGCAAGGCAAGGCCGAAGAGTGGACCCAGAATTTCATTCTCGACGTCCGCTCCGGCTTTACCCAAGGCCCGGTGGGCTTCGGGGTGGATGCGCTGGGGCTCTACTCGGTCAAGCTCGATGGCGGCAAGGGCACCGGCGGCACTCAGCTGTTGCCGATCCATGGCGATGGGCGTCCCGCCGATGATTTCGGTCGCCTGGCGGTGGCCGGGAAAATGAAAGTGAGCAAGACCGAACTGAAGGTCGGGGAATGGATGCCGGTGTTGCCGATCCTGCGATCCGACGACGGTCGCTCGTTGCCGCAAACCTTTCGTGGTGGCCAGGTCACTTCCCAGGATATCGACGGCCTGACCCTGTACGGAGGACAGTTCCGGCAGAACAGTCCGCGCAACGATGCGAGCATGGAAGACATGTTCATGCAGGGCAAGACTGCGTTCACCTCTGATCGCTTCAACTTCGTCGGCGGCGAATACAGCTTCAACGACAAACGCACGATGATCGGGCTGTGGAATGCCGAGCTCAAGGACATCTATCAGCAGCAATACCTGCAGTTGGTCCACAGTCAGCCCATGGGTGACTGGACGCTGGGCGCCAACCTCGGCTACTTCTGGGGCAGTGAAGATGGCAGTGCCCGTGCCGGCGACCTGGACAACCGTACCGTCTCGGCGCTGTTATCGGCTCGGTATGGCGGCAACACCTTCTACGTCGGCCTGCAAAAACTCACCGGCGACGATGTGTGGATGCGGGTCAATGGCACCAGCGGCGGCACCCTGGCCAACGACAGCTACAACTCCAGCTATGACAACGCCCGGGAGAAGTCCTGGCAGGTGCGCCACGACTACAACTTCGTCGCCCTCGGCGTCCCCGGCCTGACCCTGATGAACCGCTACATCAGCGGCGACAACGTGCACACCGGCGCGATCACCGACGGCAAGGAGTGGGGGCGTGAGTCAGAACTGGCCTACACGGTGCAGAGCGGTCCGCTGAAAAACCTCAACGTCAAATGGCGCAACTCGAGTATTCGCAAGAGCTTCAGCAGCAATGAGTTCGATGAGAACCGGGTGATCGTCAGCTATCCGATCAGCCTGCTGTAAAATCAAAAGATCGCAGCCTTCGGCAGCTCCTACCAATATTCACATATCCCTGTAGGAACTGCCGAAGGTTGCGATCTTTTTTTGAAGCCGTTACCTCATTCCTGCGCTGCCTGCTCGCGGATCACCCGGCGAATCATGTCCATCAGGGCCTGGGCCACCGGGGAGTGCAGGCAGCCATTGCGATAAGTCAGACCGATAGCCCGGGTGGTCTGGTTCAGTTGCAGGGGCAGGATGCACAACTCGCCCGAGGCGATCTCCTGTTCCAGTTGATGGGCGGACACGGCGGCGAGCATGTCCGAACGCAACAACAGGCCGCGAATGATCGCCATGTCGCCGCTTTCTACAACAGGCCGGGGCGGGGCAATGCCGAACCGGGCGAAACATTCATCGAGCATTTGCCGGGCCGGCGAGCCGGCGCGAGGCAGCACCCATCGGGCGGCGCCCAGTTCATCGTGGGACACGGCTGTCGAACAGAGCGGGTGACCGTGCCGCGCCAATACCACCATGTCTTCCGTGAGCAGTGCTTCGCCGGCCAGGTCGCTGGCGTAGGCCTCCGGGCGCAGGGCACCAAAGACGAAATCGACGTCACCGGCACGCAGCTCTGTGGCCAGCAGATCAAACGGACTTTCGTTGGTGATCACCTGGATGCCCGGGTGTTCGGCCATCATGCGTACCATGGCTTCGGGCAATATTCGGGTGCGGCCCAAGGGCAGGGCGCCGACTTGCACCACGCCTTGCAAGGTGCCGTGCAGAGCGGTGATATCGGTCTCGATGTGGCGCAATTCGTTCAGCGCCCGGCGGATCGCAAAGAGGATTTCGTGGCTGGCGCGGGTGGGTTGCAAGCCGCGTGGCGTGCGCTCGAACAGCGGTTGGCCGCAACCGCTTTCCATCACCTTGATGGTCGAGCTGATGGCCGGCTGACTCAGGCCAAGCAGGCTGGCAACGGTCTGCATGTGCCGGGTTTCGCAGAGTTTGACGAACACTTGCAGGCGCCGGGCCTGGAACAGGTACAGCGGCTCGACCGCTCGTTTGTCCCCGCCACCGAGCAACCGCGGCACGCTGTCCAGTTCCGCCAGCACACGACGTGCCCGTGGCAGCAAGCGCTCACCAAAATCGGTCAGGCGCATACCGTTGGCGTGGCGTTCGAACAGTGGCACGTCGAGCCGCGCCTCCAGCTCGGAAATCGACCGGGTCACTACCGATTGAGCGCGAAACAGCGCCACAGAGGCCCTGGAAACACTCCCGTGATCGGCCACCCGGACGAAGGCGCGGACGTGCATCAGGCTGGGCAGTTCTGTGGCTTCCATGGTGCGTGGGCTCTGCAAAGGGTCATTCCGGTTGGACTATGCCGCTGCCTTGATCGAGTAGCAATAAAAAAAACGCATACCTGCAACACTTCAACGCATTACTCCTTGGACGGGCCGCGATGCGATGCTCGTTGGAAACGCAGGAGGAGTATCCGCAATGATCGATTCACCGAAAAACGCGCTGGTCGTCAGCGCCCATTCTGCCGATTTCGTCTGGCGCGCGGGCGGTGCCATCGCGCTGCATGCGCAACAGGGCTATGTCGTGCACATCGTCTGCCTGTCCTTCGGCGAGCGCGGTGAGTCCGCCAAGCTCTGGCGCAAGGGCCAGATGAGCGAAGAGAAAGTCAAAACCGCACGGCGTGAAGAGGCCCAGGCTGCGGCCGATATCCTGGGGGCCAGCGTTGAGTTCTTCGACATCGGCGATTACCCGATGCGCGCCGACAAGGACACCCTGTTTCGCCTGGCGGATGTGTTTCGTCGCGTCCAGCCCGAGTTCGTCCTCAGCCACTCGGTGAAAGACCCTTACAACTACGATCACCCGCTGGCCATGAACCTGACGCAAGAGGCCCGCATCATCGCCCAGGCCGAAGGCTACAGGCCGGGGGAGAAAATTGTCGGTGCGCCACCGGTCTACAGCTTCGAGCCGCACCAGCCCGAGCAATGCGAATGGCGCCCCGATGTATTGCTGGACATCACCTCGGTCTGGGACAAGAAGTACGCCGCCATCCAGTGCATGGCCGGTCAGGAACACCTCTGGGAGTACTACACTCGCGTCGCCCTGCAACGCGGTGTGCAGGCCAAGCGCAACGTTGGCATCACCTCCAGCCGCGACATCGTTTATGGCGAGGGCTACCAGAGCCTCTTCCCCCGCGTGACGGAGAACCTGGCATGAGCGAGCTGATCGGAAAAACCGGTGTTGTCGTGCGCAACATCCCCAGGGCCGAGCAGGCCCTGGTCGATGAACTGGGGCGCTTCGGCGTCGCGACCATCCACGAGTCCCAGGGGCGAAAAGGCCTGCTGACGTCTTCGATTACCCCGATTCAACGAGGAACGGTCGTCAGCGGCTCGGCCGTCACGGTGCTGGTTGCACCGGGCGATAACTGGATGTTCCATGTGGCGGTGGAGCAGTGCCGCCCCGGGGATATTCTGCTGGTTGCCCCCAGCTCGCCGTGTACCGACGGCTACTTTGGCGACCTGCTTGCCACTTCGCTCAAGGCCCACGGCGTGCGTGCCCTGGTGATCGATGCCGGGGTGCGTGACACCCATACCTTGCGCGAGATGGGCTTCCCGGTCTGGTCCCGTGCCATCAGTGCCCAGGGCACCATCAAGGAGACCCTCGGTTCGGTCAACCTGCCGCTGGTGTGCGGCGGTCAATTGATCAACCCGGGCGACGTGGTGGTCGCCGATGACGATGGCGTGGTCATTGTGCGTCGGGGCGAGGTCGCGCAAGTTGTCGAAGCCAGTCGTGCCCGCGCCGACCTGGAGGAGCAGAAGGCCTTGCGCCTGGCCAGGGGCGAGTTGGGGCTGGACATCTACAACATGCGCCAACGGCTCGCGGAAAAGGGCCTGCGCTACGTCGACAGCCTCGATGAACTCGGAGACTGAACATGGACCAGACACGTATTCCTTGCCTGTTGATGCGCGGTGGGACGTCGAAAGGCGTCTACTTCCTGGCCCGCGACTTGCCCGACGAGCAAGCGCTTCGAGACCGCGTATTGCTGGCGGTCATGGGCTCGCCGGATGCGCGGCAAATCGATGGCATCGGTGGCGGCGACTCGCTGACCAGCAAGGTGGCGATCATCAAGCCTTCCGCGCGCGCCGACGCCGACGTGGACTACCTGTTCGCACAGGTACTGGTCGATGAACCGCGGGTCGATTATGGCCAGAACTGCGGCAACATTCTTGCCGGTGTCGGCCCCTTCGCCATTGAGCGCGCACTGGTGGCCGCGACGGGTGATATAACGCCGGTGCGCATTTTCATGGAGAACACCGGACAGATCGCGATCGCTCATGTGCCTACGCCGAACGGCACCGTGCGCTACTCCGGCGAAGCACGCATTGACGGGGTGCCGGGCTGCGCTGCGCCGTTGATCGTTGAGTTCAAGGACATCGCCGGTTCCAGTTGTGGTGCGTTGCTGCCGACAGGCAATGTGGTCGATTTGTTCGACGGCGTTGAAGTCACCTGTGTCGATAACGGTATGCCGGTGGTGTTGATCCGCGCAGAAGACCTCGGCCTCAGCGGTCATGAACGCCCTGAACAACTGGATGCCGACAGCGCAATCAAGGCCAGACTCGAATCGATCCGGTTGCAGGCCGGCCCACCCATGAACCTTGGGGATGTCAGCCAACGCAATGTGCCCAAGATGTGTCTGATTGCGCCAGCACAAGCGGGTGGAGCACTGAGTACCCGGACCTTCATCCCCCATCGTTGCCACACCAGCATCGGCGTGTTCGGTGCGGTGAGCGTGGCGGTTGCCTGCTTGATCGAGGGCAGCGTGGCGGCGGGTGTGGCGTGTGTCGGTGGGGGCGATATCAGGCAACTCTCGGTTGAACACCCCACGGGAGAATTCACCGTAGAGTTGCGCTTCGAACACGATCGATTAACGAGTTGCGGCCTGATGAGAACGGCCCGATTGTTACTGGACGGGGCTGTGTGTGTCCCGCGGACGCTATGGGCAGGCAAGCAGGGCGATTAAGCGGTGTGTACAAGGGCTCCCGTAGAATCAGGCGCTTTGACTGCAAAGCCCCGAACGCCATCCAGCTCAGTCGATGGGCAGCGATATGCTCAATCTCGTGCCTTTGTCCGGTGCGCTGTCGATCGTGAACTCCCCGCCCAGCATGCTGATGCGCTCCTTCATGCCCACCAGCCCGAACGAGTTCAGTTTTTTGCGATCCGTCATACCTACGCCGTTGTCCTTGATCTGCAGGTAAAGCCGGCGACCCTCCCTGGAGAGTTCGATGTGCACCTGTGTCGCATGCGCATGCCGGGCAATGTTCGACAGTGATTCCTGCACGATGCGGAACAGCGTCGTGGCGGATTTTTCATTCAGGTCACAGCGGAAATTTTCGTCTTTCGCCGACATCGTGCAATCGATCGCGCTGCGCTGCCGGAACTCTTCAAGTTGCCACTCGATCGCGGCCTGCAATCCCAGGTCGAGTACGGGGGGCCGAAGATCATTGATGATACTGCGCACACTGCGGATGGCTGTATCGAGGTGATTCAGCGCATCGCTGGCCTTTTCGTTGAGCCTGGGGTGCAGGGTGCCGGTGCGTGCCTGCAGCATGGAGACATCGATGCGCAACGCCAGCAGACTCTGTCCCAGCTCGTCGTGGATGTCGCGTGCGATGCGCTTTCGCTCTTCTTCCTTGATGTGCTCCTGATAGGAGGCCAGTTCACGCAGCTGCCGCTTCGATTGCAGCAACTCTTCGGCCTGCATCGTCAGTTTGCGCTGCAAGTAGAACAGGTCGACAAACACCTGGATCTTGGCGCGAAGCACTTCGGCCACAATCGGCGAGAAGATGTAATCCACGGCGCCGGAGGTGTAACCGCGGAAACGCTCGGAATCCGTGTCGGCCTCCGCGGTGACGAAGATAATGGGTGTATGGGCCGACTTCGGGCGGCCGTGAATGAGTGCAGCGGTTTCAAAACCGTCCATCGCCGGCATTTTCACGTCGAGCAGTATGACGGCGAAGTCGCGCTGCAATAGCAGGCGCAGCGCTTCGCGTCCGGACGTCGCCGTGGCGACATCGAGGCCCATGTCGGTAATCACCGCGGCGAGCGCCGTGAGCTTGGCGGGATTGTCATCCACCAGCAACACGGAGGCTGGCACGCCATCAGGCGGGGCAGGGTGCCGCACCTGGGCGCTCTCTTTGAATACCGGAGGTTGCTTCATCGATAGAGCCATTTGCGCATCAGTGACAGCAGCTGGTCGGTATCCACCGGCTTGCTGACATAGTCCGAGGCGCCTGCCTCGATGCACTTTTCACGGTCACCCATCATCGCCTTGGCCGTCAGCGCAATCATGGGCAGGGCTTCAAATCGCTTGAAGGTACGGATCTGGCGCATGGTTTCAAAGCCATCCATCTCGGGCATCATGATGTCCATCAGCACGATGTCGGTATCGGGCTGCTGCTGCAGCAGTTCTATGGCGGTCCGGCCGTTTTCGGCCGTGGCCACCCGCATGTTGTTGCTCTCGAGCACGCTGGTCAGGGCAAAGATATTGCGCACGTCGTCGTCGACCACCAGGGCCGTTTTGCCCTCGAGGCTGTCCGAGCCCTCATAGAGTTTTTCCAGCATCCTGCGCTGGGTCTGCGACAGCCTGTCGACGACACGGTGTAGAAACAGCGCGGTTTCGTCGAGTATGCGCTCGGGAGACTGAACGGCCTTGATCACGCCCGTGCCCAGCAGTGTCCTGAAACGCTCGTGTTGCGGCTTGGTCAGTGTCTCTGCACCGTAGACGACGATCGGCAGTTCACGCCTGGCCTGGTCCTGCTGCAACGCCTCGAGGAGCTTGATGCCGGAGGCGTCGGGCAGTTCGAGATGGATTGCCATGCAGTCGTAGCGTTTCTTTGCCAGTTTCTTCAAGGCTTCAGCGCCGCTGGCGGTCGTTTCGATCTTCACGTCGGTGTTGCCGAGCAGATCGAGGATGCGGGCGCGGTTCGTTTCATCGCCGTCGATCAGCAGCAGGCTCCTGGTGTTGCGCCCTGCGAATGCGACGATGCCGACCAGCGCATGTTGAATCTCGTCGGCGGTGACCGGCTTGAGCAGATAGTCGTAAGCGCCATAGCGCAGCCCGCGTGTGCGGTCGTTGGTGTTCGAGATGATCTGGACCGGGATGTGACGCGTGGCGAAATTTCCCTTCAACTGCTCGAGCAGCAACCAGCCATCGATGTCCGTCAGGCCCGGGTCCAGCGTGATCGCGGCGGGTTTGAAACGCTCGACCAGCTCCAGTGCATCCGCGCCACGGGTCGTGACGATAGCCCTGAACCCCTTCTGGTGCGCAGCCTCGAGCAGGATGCCGGCGAATCGGGCGTCGCTCTCGAGCATCAGCAGCACCTGGTCCCCGGGTTGGACCGACTCGCGGTCGTCGAGTATCTGTGCAGACGGGCCTGACAGGAGGTCGCGCCTGACCTGGCCAGGTGCTGTCTCTGTCGCGGGTTCGTCCAGCGTCTGACGCTGGGCGTCCTGTGTCCGCAAGGGCACGTACAGCGCGAAAGTGCTGCCCTTGCCGATCTCACCGGGAATCAGCCGCAGCTCACCGCCCAGCCGGTGTGCGAGCTCGCGGCTGATCGACAGGCCGAGGCCGGTGCCGCCGTATTTTCGTGAGGTTCCGGTATCGGCTTGCTGGAACGCCTCGAAGATCAGCTTCTGCTTGCCGGCCGATACGCCGATGCCGGTGTCGGTGACCACGAAGGCGACCACCGCATCGGCGCGATTCAGTTCGCTGTGATCCACACTCCACCCGGACACAACGGGCTCGATGCTGATCTTGACGCTGCCTTGCTCAGTGAACTTGAAGGCGTTGGACAGCAGGTTCTTGACCACCTGCAGCAGGCGCTTTTCGTCGGTCCACAAGACGGGGGGCAGGGTAGGCGCCAGTTCAATCGTGAAGGTCAGGCCGCGGCTTTCGGCGACCGGCCGGAAGGTGCGTTCGATCTGGTCGTGCAGATCGGCGAACCGTGCTTCATTGAGATCCAGTGTGACCGTACCCGACTCGATCTTGGACAGGTAGAGAATCTCGTCGATCAGTTCCAGCAGGTCTTTGCCCGCGCTGCGGATGGTCTTGGCATATTCGACCTGTCTGGGGGTGAGATTGTGTTCCGCGTTGTCGCTGAGCTGCCGGGCCAGGATCAGCAAGCTGTTCAAGGGCGTTCTGAGCTCATGGGACATGCTGGAGAGGAATTCGGACTTGTACTTCGAGGTCAGCGTCAGCTGCTCCGCCTTTTCCTCCAGCGACAGCTTGGTGATCTCGACTTCGCGGTTCTTGCGCTCGACTTCGGCTTTCTGCTCCGCCAGCAGTCCGGCCTTGTCCTCCAGTTCCTCGTTGGTCTGTCTCAATTCCTCCTGTTGCCTTTGCAACTCGTGCGCCAGCGATTGCGACTGCTTGAGCAGTTCTTCGGTACGCATATTGGCTTCGATCGTGTTGAGCACGATACCGATCGATTCGGCCAGCTGATCAAGGAAGGTTTGATGAATGATGCTGTAGCGCGTGAACGAAGCCATTTCGACGACGGCCTTGACCTTGTTCTCGAACAGGATCGGCAACACGATGATATTCAGCGGGGCGGCAGCACCCAGTCCCGATGAAATCGCGACGTAATTGGCCGGTACATCGGTCAGCAGGATGCGCCGCTTCTCGTAGGCGCATTGCCCGACCAGGCCCTCGCCGAGCCGCCACTCATCGTTCACATTGATGTTGCCCTTGTACGCATAGGCGGACAGCAGCTTGAGTTTCGCCGGATCCGGCGGGTTCTCGTCCATCATGTAGAACACACCGTGCTGGGCGTTGATCAGCGGAGCCAGTTCAGACAGCACCATCTTGGAGACTGCCGCCAGATCGCGCTGGCCCTGCAGCAGACGGTTGAACTTCGCCAGATTGCTCTTGAGCCAATCCTGCTCCGCGTTTTGCCGCGTGGTCTCGCGCAGGTTGCGGATCATCTCGTTGACGTTGTCCTTGAGTTCCGCCACTTCACCCTTGGCTTCCACCTCCACGTAACGGGTCAGATCGCCCTTGGTCACGGCCGTCGCCACATCGGCAATTGCACGCACCTGGTTGGTCAGGTTGGCCGCCAGACCGTTGACGTTGTCAGTCAGATCGCGCCAGGTGCCGGCAGCACCCGGCACGTTGGCCTGGCCCCCCAGCTTGCCCTCGACGCCCACTTCACGCGCCACCGAGGTCACCTGGTCGGAGAACAGCGCCAGCGTATCGGTCATACCGTTGATGGTGTCGGCCAGTTCGGCGATCTCGCCCTTGGCTTCCAGTGTCAGTTTCTTCTTCATGTCGCCATTGGCCACGGCGGTCACCACTTTGGCGATGCCTCGCACCTGGCTGGTCAGGTTGGCCGCCATGAAGTTCACGTTTTCGGTCAGATCCCTCCAGGTGCCGGACACGCCTTGCACCTGTGCCTGCCCACCGAGCTTGCCTTCGGTGCCGACTTCGCGCGCCACCCGTGTCACTTCGGCGGCAAAGCTGTTGAGCTGGTCCACCATGGTGTTGATGGTGTTCTTCAGCTCCATGATTTCGCCCTTGGCTTCCACGGTGATCTTGCGCCCCAAGTTGCCCTTGGCCACCGCCGTCGTCACGTCGGCGATGTTGCGCACCTGGTTGGTCAGGTTGGCCGCCATGCTGTTGACCGAGTCGGTCAAGTCTTTCCAGGTGCCACCGACGCCCGTCACCTTGGCCTGGCCGCCGAGTTTGCCGTCAGTGCCCACCTCGCGAGCCATGCGCGTCACTTCGTCGGCAAAGGTCGAGAGCTGGTCCACCATGGTGTTGATGGTTTCCTTGAGCTGGAGAATTTCACCTTTGGCTTCGGCGGTGATCTTGCGCGACAGGTCGCCGTTGGCCACCGCCGTCGTCACGTCGGCAATGTTGCGCACCTGGGTGGTCAGGTTGGCCGCCATGCCGTTGACCGAATTGGTCAAGTCCTTCCAGGTACCGGACACGCCGGTCACTTCGGCCTGTCCGCCCAGTTTGCCTTCGGTACCGACTTCCAGCGCGACCCGTGTCACCTCCGAGGCGAAGCTGGAGAGCTGGTCGACCATGGTGTTGATGGTGTTTTTCAGTTCGAGAATCTCGCCCTTGGCTTCAACGGTGATTTTCTTGCCGAGGTCGCCACGCGCCACCGCCGTCGTCACCTGGGCGAGGTTGCGCACCTGGGTGGTCAGGTTGGCTGCCATGCCATTGACCGATTCGGTCAGGTCGCGCCAGGTGCCGGATACGCCGCGCACTTTCGCCTGGCCGCCCAACTTGCCTTCGGTACCGACTTCCAGCGCCACGCGGGTCACCTCCGCCGCGAAACTCGAGAGCTGGCCGACCATGGTGTTGATGGTGTTTTTCAGCTCGAGAATCTCACCCCGGGCTTCGACGGTAATCGTCTTGCCCAGATCGCCTTTGGCCACTGCCGTGGTCACGTAAGCAATGTTGCGCATCTGGGTGGTCAGGTTGGCGGCCATGTCGTTGACGGAGTCGGTCAGGTCTTTCCAGGTGCCGGACACCCCTTTGACATTGGCCTGCCCACCGAGAATCCCCTCAGTGCCGACTTCGCGCGCCACGCGGGTGACCTCGGAAGCGAAGGAACCCAGGCGCGTCACCATGGTGTTCACGATCTCGGCGGACTTGAGGAACTGGCCCCGCAGTTTCAGGCCGTCGAGTACCGGCGGTACCTGCTGGCTCAGATTACCCTCGGCCACCGAACCGACCACGCGAATGATCTCGTTCATCGGGCTGATGAGGTCGCTGGTGAGCGCATTGCTGGAGTTGACGATCTTTTGCCACGAGCCTTTCATCATCGGCAATTGGATTCGCTCATCGACCTTGCCCTGCTTGCCGATCAGTTGCGCCACGCGCTCGAATTCGGTGGTGGTCTCGGCCGCCATGTCGATGATCTCGTTGAGCGTGTCGGCGATCTTGCCCGGCATGCCGGTCCAGTCTTCCGGCATACGGGTGGTGAAGTCACCTTTGCGCAACGATTTCAGCGCTGCCAGCAATGTCTTCATGTCCAATACTTCGATCGGTGTCGTCACTGTGGCCATGTCTGTGTCCAGTCGAAATTGATGCCGCGGGCAAGGCATCAACCCTTGCCGCAGGAGCCGGCTTCGCAGTGTTTACCCTGTCGAACACTGAGCGCTGGCTTACGAAATACTAGCAAGGTTGGCGCAATGCCCCGGATCCTGGGGGGAATTGTCATCTTGCAGTGCAATCCCGACCTGCTAACGTAGAACCCGGCAGCAGATTCCCTGGCTTGCTGGCCACTGGCCGCAGGATAAGTGTGGAAAAACATGAGCGCGCGCATCTGTGTCGGCGGGGCCGGTGGGTTCCACATCATCTGTACATCGAGACACGATACGGCCAGGGCCTGGCGGGTGCGAATGGAAAAGACCGATGACTGACCACAAAATCAGAGTCTTGCTGGTGGATGATCACAGCATCGTGCGTAGCGGCGTGCGACGCATGCTGGAGACGGCCGGCGAGATCGACGTAACGGGTGAAGCCGAGACGGCACAAGACGCCATGCTCCTGGTCCGCGAGCAGGAGTTCGACGTGGCGCTGGTCGATATTCAGCTTCCCGACAAGAACGGCCTCGAACTCCTCAAACTCATGCGTGCGCACAAGCCCAAGCTCGCCGTTCTGATGTTGAGCATGCATTCGGTCGAGGCCTATGCGTTACGTGCAATCAAGCACGGCGCAGCGGGATACCTCACCAAGGATATTTCCGCAGCCACCCTGGTGGCGGCCGTTCGCAAGGTGGCCTCGGGCGGCAAGCACGTCAGCCCTGAGTTGGCAGAAAAACTGGTCAACGCTATCGGCAGAGGCGACGAGGCACCCCACGAAGCGCTATCCGACCGGGAGCTGGAAGTACTCAAGCTCCTCGCTGCAGGCGAAAGAATTGTGCGCATCGCCGAGATACTGCACTTGAGTCCGAGTACCGTCACGACGTACCGGGCACGCATCCTGGAAAAAACCGGGATGGACAGCAACGCGAAACTGGCCCGCTATGCACTTGAAAACGGCTTGTTAACCTAGGGTGACTGTTTGTAGTGGAATCACTACAAACTTTTGGTCGATATCTCCACAAAGAACTCCTGCTAACGTCGATAGCGGGGGCCGTCCCAATCAAGCATATTTACCCCTCGGAAAAATTTGATCCGCTCAATGACGTTGTCTTCGTCAACAAGTGGGAAAAGACTCCGCAATGGATATTCGCAAGTTGAGTACTGAGTGCACGCTGCATTCATGTTGAATCAACGTTCAAACTGAAGGGCATCATGATGGTAGGTTATGGGTTATGCGCATTGCTGTGGGGTGTGGTGCTGCTGGAGGAGATCCAACTCATACCCCGTCAGGAATGGAAAGAAGAGGGTCTGAAAAAGGTTTTGCTGCTGCGCCGGACCAGAAACCGGACGGGCTACTTTATTGCATTGATCGCGGGCGCGATGTGCCTTTACAGCGAAATCCTGGTGGCGCCGGTTGAACAGAGTATTTTCAATCCGGAACTGATACTTGCCCTGGGTGGCGTTCTGTGGGGGGCTTATCTTTCCGTGGTCTGCATGAAGGGGAAGCGATAGAGGCGTTGGCAGCACCGTTTTCGAACGGCTGACTGACAGCAGGCTTTATTGGCTAAAGCTGAACGTCCTTGTTCAGCCTGGCTTCACCATCCAGCGAGGGCGGCGTTTCCTGGAGTTCTGAAGCCTTGCTCCATACGCGTTTCGGTGTCTCTGTTTTTTGCCCAGGCAGTGAGCAGGACCATCATCCCGAAACCGCCGACGATGAGAACCGGATAGGCTGCCAGCAACTCGACCAGCGAGTATTTCCAGGCCAGCGGCCGACCGACACCGAGCATGGCGGCATAGAACCAGGACACGGCGGAGAGTGCGCCGGAGAACAGCGCCAGCATGCGCAGGCTGAAGGAGAGTTTGAGTAACGAACCGGCTTTTTTCAGCGCTGGCAATACAGCGCTATGCAGAAGGAAACCGTTAAAGGTCAACAGCACTACGATGCCGATTTTGGCTTGCAATTTTGGATTGAGGAAATACTCCATCCCCTTACCGGCATAATCGATCCCGACGATACCAATGCCCGTAATCCAAAGCGCTAGAAGTGCAAGCGATACGGTTTTTTGAAGGCTTTCCATGTGCGCGTCATCGTGGTGACCCGACGCATCCCCCTTCAGGAGTTGCTTGACCATTGCAATGTCACTGGTCAAGACCAGCCCGATTGCCACGCAACAGGCGATGAGATGAAAATAGACAACGCCCAAACGCACATATTCCACGGTGGACGAAGAAAACATACTAAGTTCCATGGTGACCTCTTTTATTCAATAGTGAATCAACTTGGCTCTTGGCACGGCTTGATTACCGTTGCTGACTGCCATTCAGATCCAGCCATTGTTATCAATTAATCCTGGGGCAATACGCCGCCAAGATAATAGTGAGTTTCGCGAATGAACTTTCAGTCATTCGAATATGTCCATTTTCAGGTAACACAAAACCTCAATCGCACTGAGTGCACAGGAGGTTTAACTTCCGCTTCTTGTTGGGGGCGGCTACGCCCGGAACCCGATCGACGCGTTGATCAGGCAATGCTGGCAGGCTCGGCGGCAGGGCTTCCACCCCATTCGAGGAAACGGATCTTGTGAATCTCGCCCTCGCTGTCTTCGTAGACCAGGGTCACCGGTACGACGCCGGTCTTGTCGGATGTATCGGTGCGCTGCAGCACCCGTTTCACATCGATGTCCATACCGTAGTGGTATTCGACGGCTGAGACATGTGCACCGGGGTCTTGCAGGTTGTTCTGGTCAAAGACACTGGGTGCGAGACTGGAAATCACGGCACTGACGATCGTGGCCATGCTCATAAGGCTGTACCTCCACTGAAGTTCACTTGACAAGGACTTAATGTGACACGTCGTGAAAGTGAAGTTCACTTCACCACGACGAACGTGCCCGTCTGAAAAGCCTGTAGTGGCTGCAAACTCTCTGCAATTCCCCGCGCTTGACGCCTCTCGACCATTCGTCCTAAAACCCCTGAATTTGTTGGTTAAAGTCCGTTTTTGAAGGAGGTCATAACATGTCATGACGGATTTTTACGCAGGGTGAATGCGCGGGCTGCAGCCATTAATTCCATTGGTTATGGAGGTCAGAAGCATTCGTTCTATTGCCCGTGGCATGGGTGGCTAATCTACGGAGGTTGAAGGAGGGCAACCTTCAGAACGGTGCAGCCATATGGACGAAAATCCGATTGAAACCGACTACCTGGTCATCGGTGCTGGCGCGATGGCCATGGCTTTCGTCGATACGCTACTCAAGGAAACGAATGCACGCATCGTGATGGTGGATCGACACGAACGAGCTGGCGGGCACTGGAATGACGCCTACCCCTTTGTCCGATTGCACCAGCCCTCGGCCTTCTATGGCGTCAACTCACGGGAGCTGGGCAGCGGAACGAAAGACACGACAGCACTGAACGAGGGTTTGTATGAGCTGGCCTCCGGCGCCGAGGTGGTGAGCTATTTCGATCAGGTGATGAATCAGCAGTTTCTGCCCTCAGGTCGAGTCCGTTTTTTTCCCATGTGCAACTACACCGGCGACCGCATTGACGATCACCGGTTTACCTCGCTCGTCAGCGGCGCAGACCATCAGGTGCGGGTGCACAAAAAGGTGGTGGACGCCACCCATGCCCAGACCGCAGTGCCCTCGACCCACCCGCCCAGGTACAGGGTAGAACCCGGCGTGCAATGCATGCCACTGAACGACTTGCCGAAAATCCGCCACCCATACGCCAGCTACGTCGTGGTGGGGGCAGGCAAGACCGGGATCGACGCTTGCCTGTGGTTGCTGCAAAACGGTGTTGCGCCCGCAACCATCTGCTGGATCATGCCGAACGATCCGTGGTTGATCGATCGGGCCAACCTGCAACCCGGCCTCGACAGCTTCGAACAAACCATCGGCGGACTCACGGCACAGTTCGAGGCCATCGCCGCTGCAGACTCGATCCCGGACCTGTTCTTAAGGCTTGAGGCGACGGGCCAGCTCTTGCGCATCGATAAGGCCGTCGCACCGACTGCTTACCGCTGCGCCACCGTCACTCAAGCGGAATTACGCGAGCTTCGACGCATCGACAACATTGTGCGCCTGGGGCGGGTGCGGGTTATCGGGTCAACGCGCATCGTGCTCGAGCAGGGCAGCATCGCCACAAGCCCGCATGCGCTGCACATTGATTGCAGCGCCAGTGCCATCCCGACACTGCCTGACATGAAGGTGTTCGACGGCGGCAAGATCAACCTGTTGATGGTCAGCAGCTGCCAACCCGTGTTCGGCGCGGCCTTGATCGCCTATGTGGAAAGTCACCTGGTCGATCAAGCGCAAATGAACGCGTTGTGCAGGATGGTCCCTGCGCCTCACGTCCCCACGGACTGGATCAGAATCTGGGCGGTCTACCTGGGTAACCAGCTACGCTGGGGAGAGCATGAAGGCTTGGCCCGCTGGGTCAAGCAGTCGCGTTTGTACTTTATGACGGCGGTGGTCAGGGGCCTGCAGGAAACCGACACCGAGAAACTGGCACAGCTGCATCGGCTCTCTGTCAGCAGGCAGCAGGCGCTGGCGAACTTGCCACGGTTGCTGGAGGCCATCGCTTGAATCGCAGGAAGCGCACATGAACGAGCCACACTTCGAACTGCTCGACATCAATGGCATCCGCATGCGGATAGCCACGCAAGGTAGCGGCCCACTGGTCTTGCTCTGCCACGGTTTTCCGGAGCTGTGGTACTCGTGGCGCAACCAGCTTGCGGCGCTGGCGGCCGCCGGCTACAGGGCGGTAGCGCCCGACATGCGCGGCTATGGCGGCACAGATGCGCCCGCCGAGCCCGATGCCTACACCACGCTGCACCTGGTAGGCGACATGGTCGAGTTGGTCAACGCACTCGGCGAACGGCAAGCCGTGATCGTCGGTCATGACTGGGGGGCGCAGGTGGCCTGGAGCGCCGCATTGCTGCGACCCGATCTGTTTCGCGCAGTGGTCGGCATGAGCGTTCCGTTCTCGCCGCCGGCGCGCGTGGAGCTCCTCAGTGCGCTGGTCTCGCGGGGGATCAGCGACTTCTACATCCAGTATTTCCAGGCGCCGGGTGTGGCCGAAGCCGAGCTGGAAAGGGACGTCGAGTCGTCGATCCGGCGCATCTACTTCAGTGGCTCGGGAGACGGCCCCGAGGGGCTGGTGTTCGGCCGGCTGCAGCCGGGCCAGGGCTTCCTGGGCGCGATGATCGAGCCTCAAACCCTGCCAGGCTGGCTAAGCCTGGAGGATGTTGCCTACTACACCCGCGAATTCACCCGCAGCGGATTTCGCGGCGGGTTGAACTGGTACCGCAACATGACGCGCTCATGGGCACTGCTGGCACCCTGGCGTGGTTGCATTATTCGGCAGCCGTCGATGTTCATTGCCGGCAGCCGCGACGCCGTGCTGAAGTTTCCGAGTTCCCCGCGGCAGATCGAAGCCTTCGCGCAGACACTCCCGCAACTGCGCGGGTGTCATATCCTCGAAGGTGCCGGCCACTGGATACAGCAAGAGCGCGCGACAGAGGTCAATGAGCTGCTACTGGGCTTCCTGAAAAAACTATGAATGGATCGAAACCGGAGGGACCCATGAGCAATCTCATCGCCACCGACGAGCCACCTGAAGCCGTTCGCCTGATGGTCAAGGTTTACGCCTGCTTGCTGCTCGCAGGGTTTGCGCTGGTTCCGGCCTATCTGATCGGCTACTTGTACTTTTTTCAGGACCCCACGCTTTTATTCGAGAATCACCTGTTCCATATCTTTGCGATCACGGCAGCCACCCTGGCAGGCCTGTTTGTTACTTACGTCACGTGGCGCTGTTATCAGTCATCGGGAGAGCCGCTGCTGCGATGGATGACGCTTGGATTTCTCGGCTTTGTAGTGATCTACGCGTTGCATGGTGCGTTCACCGGACTTGCACACCACAATATCTGGCTCTTCCTGCTTTATGGGCCCGCCTCTCGCCTGGTCATGTCGATTTTGCTGTTGATCGGAATGCTGTCGTACCACCGCCCACCGGATGCCGCGGACCAGCGAATGAAGGCCCGCCCGTGGTTGACCTGGATAGGACTGTTCCTGGTGGTTGACGTGGCAGTGGCGTACGTCGCGAATTCGCCGATCGCCGGCAATCTCGCGGTGCGTCTCTCGATGGAGGGGGGAGCTCTCGTTCTTTCCACGTTGACCGTGACCATACTTCTGCTGCGCCGTATCCATTCGCCACTGATGACCATTTTCATCATCTCGGTCACCGCGTTCGCGCTGTCCTCCCTTGCCTTCATCCTTGCACGTCCGTGGAACCATATGTGGTGGCTCGCGCACGCGATCTTCGCCGGTGGGTTCTTCATGTTGAGCTATGGAGTCGTGCAAGCGTTCCTCACCACGCGGTCGTTTTCCAGGATCTACAGCCAGGAGGAGTTGATGGTGCGTCTTGCCGAAGCGATGGCGTATGCCGAGAACGCCCTGCAGGAACTCCAGCGCACCAATCAGGAACTGGGGCACCTTGCGGCGACCGATCCACTGACAGGCGCTGATAATCGGCGTCGGTTCATGGAGCGGGTCGAAGGCGAAATTGGCCGGACCAAACGCGGCGATGCGCCGTTCTCCGTGTTGGCACTGGACCTGGATAATTTCAAGTCCATCAACGATCGCTTCGGGCATCAGGTGGGCGATGACATCCTGAAGAGTTTCGTGGAGAAATGCCTCGACTCGATCCGGCCGTATGACGGCGTGGCCCGAGTGGGCGGAGAAGAATTCATGATACTGCTGCCTCAGACTTCACTTGAAGGCGCGCACGAAATCGCCGAGCGTCTGCGAAGCACCGTGGCCAATAGTTCCTTTCATGGCCTGCAGCGGCCAACCGTGGTCACAGTGAGCATCGGCGTATCGCAATCCGGTCGCGATGGCGACACCATCGAGGCCATTCTGCGTACCGCCGATCAACGCCTGTATCACGCGAAACACCAAGGCCGTAACCGTGTGGTCACGGCCTTCAAGACCAGCCTGCAACCTCTGCCTTGACCGTCGTCTCGAAGTCGTTGCGCCACGGTATGGGGTGTCACTCGCAGGGTTCAGCCTGTTTCACCGGCATTATCCGATGACGTTTCGCCGCCCATACGACCCCGCCCACCAGCAACACGATCGAGATCACTTCCATCAAGCCAGGCACTCGCTGGCTGAACAGAAAGCCGTAAACGCAGGCAAACAGCGTTTCGAACACGATCATCTGGCCACTCAACGACGCGGGCATGCGACGCGAGCAAGCATTCCAGAGCCCATTGGCCAGCCATGAACCACAGAGTGCCAGGAACAGGCAAACCCACAGGAAAGTCGTCCAGCGGCTGCTTTCAACTTCAGAGGGCACCAGGTTCGGGAACAGCATCAAGGCCGCGATGCCGAACACGATCGCCACGATGCCCGTCACGATGCCGGTCAGCGTCGACCATTCGCTGCTGTTGAAATGGCTTTGCTTGAGATACCGGGCGTTGTGGGTGGCGTACCACGACCAGCAGGCCACAGCACTGAACCCGCAGGCCAGGCCCAGCAACCGCGAAGACAGCGAGGTGCTCGCCACCTGCACGCCGGTATGTTCCAGACTGACCGATACGATGCCCAGGAATACCAGCAGCAGAGGGAGCTTGAGCCTGGTCAGGGGCAGGGACCCTGCATCGCTACGCCCCAGAAAGGTGATGGCGACCGGCATCATGCCGTTGATAAGGGCGGCCGCGGTCACCCCGCTCAGCTGTACGGAAGCGCCCAGGAGCGCGTAGTTCAGGACGTTGCCGGTCAGTGACAGACGCAGCAGCATCCAGGCATCGCGGCGTGTCAAACGCGACAGCAGTCGGGATGCGAAGGGCAAGGCCACGAGGAGCGAGATCATCCCGTACAGGGCAAACCGTACGCTGCTGATCAGCACGGCATTGAATTCCGGCAGCAACGAAGGGCCGATAATCACGCCACCCCATATGGCGCCCGCCAGTATCGCAAATACAACTCCACTGTTCATCATCTCGGCTCTGACAGGCTGTTTAGCCGCATTCTAGCCATGGCAGATAAGCGCCACCTGCGATATAAAGTTGGTCACCCATTCCGCAGGGGAATGTCTTGCGGCAATCGCCAGTCCTGGAGAACCGTCATCAACCGTTATCTGCGTACCTTGCCCCCATTGGAGACCCTGATCACGTTCGAGGCCGTGGGACGACACGCCAGCTTCACGGGCGCCGCCGGCGAACTGTTTCTGACCCAGAGCGCCGTGAGCAAACAGATGCGCCAGCTTGAGGACTGCATGGGCGTCCCGCTCTTCGAACGCAAGCCGAGAGGGGTCAAGTTGACCAGCGCAGGGGATGAACTGCTGATGACGGTCAACGTGCTCCTGACCACGATGTACCAAAGCGTCACGCGAATTCGCAACGTTCATCAGTCCAACGCTGTCTCGGTGCTGGCGACCCATGCCTTGGCCCAATTCTGGCTGTTCCCGAAACTGATCGAATTCAACAAGGCGTACCCCGACATCGCCGTGCACGTTCACGCGATGAATGAATTCGATGAGGCCAGCCTCAATGATTTCGACGTGGGCGTACTCTATGGTTCTGGCCAATGGCCCTCGCTGGACAGCGATTTCCTGCTGCCGGAAATCGTCTACGCCGTGGCTCATCCTTCACTGGATATCTCGGGGGTCGAGACACTGGAACAATTGGCGCAAGCCAACCTGGTGCAGATCGACACTTGCGCCTGGCAGTGTCTGGACTGGCATCAATGGTTCGGCCACTTTGGTATCGACTTCGTCGCACGGGACAAGGCCCCGGTCTTCAACCAGCTGACGTTGGCGTATCGGGCCGTTCAGCAAGGCATGGGCATCGGCCTGGCCTGGACGTTCATGGCGGATGAGGCGCTGGCCAAGGGGGAATTGCAGCGAGTGACGCCTTTCGAATGCGTGACGGGCAATGGCGAATTCCTGGTGTCGCTCAAGCATCGCAAGCGTTCTGCCTCCGCCGAGATATTTCGCCAGTGGCTACTGGGGTCGATGGGTGACTGATGGCCAAGGGCAGATCAGCCCTTCGCCGTAAGTCGGCGTCGGGCCTACAGACAGTACTGGCTGGTAGGCAGCACGTCGATCTTGTCGAAATCGAGGAATCGGCTGCAGCTGTCCATCATCGTCGCCAGGTTACGCTGGAATTTCGCTTCGTCGCCCACTGCATCGAAAAAGGCCCGGGGATCGGTCATGGCCGCGGGTGGGAAACATTCTTCGACTATGGCATCGATCCTTGGCGCACCGTGCGACAGAGCCAACACCACCAGGTTTTGCACGTATTGGAAGTTGTCCTGGGTGTCTACGGCCACCTCAGTGTGATGGTTGCGCCAGATGTCCAGCCAGGCTTCGTGCGTCAGACGCGGAGGTCGGGTCAGCAGGGCCAACTGGGCGAACCCGTGAGTACGTTCACCGGGCGTTGAAGGGAAGCGAGTATTGGCGATGGCTACCGACTCGCATACCAGGTAGGCGGCCATGCGTACCGTTGCGGCCGTGATGACGCTGTCGAAAGGACGACGAGCGGGCCCGTTGGCACTGTCCAGCCACAGCGACAGGCTGGCATCGGGCAGTGGTCGGTTGTTTTCCTGACGCAGTCCGGCTGCGGGCTGCACATCGACATCGGACAGGTTCAATTGCACACCACAGGCACCGAGTGCCAGCAATTGCCCGGCGACTTCACTGCGCAGGCGATGGCTGAAGGTATCAGGACTGACTTGAGTATCACGCCACAGCAGATAGATGACTTTTTCCATAGCGATCAAGCGCCTCGTTGTGATTGTTGGATGAAGCAACCGTGCAGACACGTGGGGAAAATACGGGCGTCATGGTTGATCAAACTCAGCCCTCGGTAATACCTCAAACAGACTATTCAACAAAAAAACAGGCGGGGAGATGCCGGCGCTTTGGGTTCGGGCGCACGCTCGACTGTCCGTTTCT
>NZ_AKJO01000027.1:0-14467 GCF_000282295.1 Pseudomonas sp. GM33 | reverse complement strand
AGCAGTTGGGGTTTTGTTTTTGTCCGCAGGAAATTCAAACTACTGCCCCAACCGCTCCAGTGTGTGCTCCAGCGGTTCCAGCGATACACAGATAAAACCATCAAGCGGTCGATTGAGTTCCTCCACCAGCAGGATGGTCGCCCCCGTCGACAGGGCACACATCAACAAGACGACGACGATGGTCCCGTTGCGCGGTGCAAACAGGCCGAACGAGCCGAAGATAATCCCCAGCCACGTCACCAGGATCACCAGCATCACCGGTGGAATCGATTGATTGGACTGCAGCAGGGTCAGCCAGCGGGCGGCATACACGGTGTCCATGTCTTGCAATGCCTTGGCTTTGAGTGAGCGCTGATCATCGTTATCGGGAGACAGTGATTCGACCTGGCGTTGCAGGCCTTCGGAGCGACGGATCACTTCGGGGCTGTCGAGTTGTGCAATCTGACGGCGATCGCGGGTCGCGAGCACTTGGGTGACTTCGGCGTAGTTGTGCTTGAGTTCGGTGCGGATGCCCTGGGTATCGGGGCCATAGCGGGCCAGCAAGCGGTCGAATTGAATCACTTTCGCCGCCGCGCCCTCCAGCTCGGCATTGGCCGTATCGAAGGTGCCTTTGGCAGTGGAAACGAGCAGTCCGAGGACCAGCGCCGACATCGTTGCGATGAGGCCGGTGCCCAGCTTCAGCACCGCCACGGAGTCATCGCTCAGATGATGGCTCGGTAACCGCTCCCTCACGTACGAACCCAGCAGTGCGCTGGCGGACAGGCAGGCGAAAACGATGAGGGCGATCACCAGGTCATTCAAATTCAACCTCCGTTGACGCTACCTTCCGGGGGGAGATATCTACCGGTACTTGATCACGCTGCTTTTGAGCTTGCGTCCCTCAATGGTCGTTACGTCGCGAGCCCACAGCGGACCGTTGGCATAGGCTCCAGGAGCAAGCATTTGAAACGGCTGGGCCAGGACAGGTCATGGGCTGGCATAGCGGGTTGCTCCTCTGGTTCGCTGCTATCGATGTGGCAAGTTGACGGTAGCAGACAGGCCGGGAGTTGCCAGAAAGCCCAACCTTTTCAGATTGGGCTTTCTTGTGCCTTCATTTCTGTCGATCGACCAAGGCCGTTCACTGATCCTTTTCGCAATTGACCATCCACGACACACCAAAACGGTCGACGAGCATGCCGAAGCGCGCCGCCCAGAACGTGGTTTCCAGTGGCATCTGCACAGTGCCACCGTCCGCCAGTGCTTTGAACACCCGTTCGGCCTCGGCAATGCTGTCGACGTTGAGTGAAATCGAGCAGGCACTCATTTTATCGACGGGGCGATCCGGTGTGGTGTCCGACCCCATGATCGCCTGATCGCCCACGATCAGGCGGGTATGGATGATCAGGTTGTGCAGATCCTTGGGGAAATGCTCACCGGCAGGGGTTTCACCAAAGGTCAACATGGCTTCGATCTGGCCTTGCAGGCACGTCGCATAGAACGTGAAGGCGGCTTTGCAGTCGCCATTGAAGATAAGGTAGGGATTGATTTTCATGGTCGGCTCCAGGTGCTCGAGTACATACATCGGTTTGGACGCCGGTTTATTCGGCGAATTCCGATTGTGTCGAGCCGACAGGCAAAGCGCTAAATCTTTGTCGGAGCTTGTGTTTCTTTAGATGTTTTTTCCATAGGACGGGCGAGGCTTATCGCCTCCGGCACACGTCGCGGCGCCAGCACACGTTCGATGGCGCCGCTGACCATGCTTTCCAGCAGCTCCTCACGTTCCTGCTCGTCCAGCACATGGGGCGTCAGCCAGCTCGGGGCGCTGTTGAGCAGCGCGCCAATGGCATGCCCGGCGGCCAACAGGCCTTGCTCGCTGAAACGCGACTTCGCGCCCAGCATCTTCAGCAAGGTGCGTTCATATTGCTCGCGCAGTTGCCGAACCCGAGCCTGTTGCTCTTCGTTCAGGCAACCGCTGTCGCGCTCCACCAGGCGGAAATGCCAAGGCATCTCCCGGTGCAGATTCAGATGGGCGCGGATCAGACTGTTGAGTTTGTCGCGTTTGCCGGGCGCTTTTTGCTGGATGCGCCCCAGAGTGGCCAGCAGCTCTTCGTAGAACTCCTCGATCAGGTCCAGCAGAAGATGCTGTTTGCTGGGGTAATGGTGATACAGCGAGCCAGGGGACAGCCCCAGGCACGTCGCGAGCTCACGCATGCCAACCTGGCCGAACCCCTTGCAGGCAAACAGCTCCAGGACCTTGTCCCGGTACTCGGCAAAGCGCGAGCAACGCTCAGGCATAGGCATGGAAGCCGCGCCCCGTCTTGCGTCCCAGGTAACCGGCAGCGACCATTTCCTTGAGCAATGGCGCCGGGCGATATTTGCTGTCGTTGAATCCGTCATAGAAGGCTTCGAGGATCGACAGCAGGGTATCCAGGCCAATCAGGTCCGCCAGGGCCAACGGACCGATAGGCTGGTTGCAGCCCAGGCGCATACCGGCGTCGATGTCTTCGGCGCTGGCCAGGCCTTCCTGGAGCACCAGGATCGCCTCGTTGATCATCGGCACCAGGATCCGGTTGACCACGAAACCCGGACGGTTGCCGGCGGTGATCGCGGTTTTGCCGAGGGTGGTCGCCATGTCCAGCGCCAGTTGGTGGGTTGTGTCACTGGTTTGCAGGCCGCGGATGACTTCGATCAGCCCCATTACCGGCACCGGGTTGAAGAAATGCAGGCCGATGAAGCGTTCTGGCTGGCTGACACTGGCGGCCAGTTGGGTGATCGACAGCGACGAGGTATTGGAGGCAATGACGCATTCGCTGCCGACTTGCGCGGCGATCTGTTGCAGCACACGCAGTTTCAGGTCGAGATTTTCAGTGGCCGCTTCGATGACCAGTTGCGCGTCACGCAGGACACTGTAATCGGTGCTGGTGCGGATTTTGTCGAGGGTGGCCTGTTTCTGTTCCGGCGTCAGGGTTTGCTTGGCGATCTGCCGGTCCAGGTTTTTACCGACCGTCGCAACGGCTTTTTGCAACGCGCTTTCAGAGATGTCGAGCAGGGTCACGTTGAAACCGGCCATGGCACAGACTTGCGCGATGCCGTTGCCCATGGTGCCCGCGCCGATTACCCCGATGTTTTGCAGATTCATTTTCCGTCCTTCGATCAAACCCTGCGATACCTTGGCCGCGAATGCGGCCGAAGGCGTACTATTGCCGCGAGTCTAGAGCCGGCAGGGCGGTTGTCCTATGCCAAAACTGTTCAACGGCACTGATGTTTTTTGCCATTCGGGTGATGAGAGAGAAGCGAACCAATGCGGGAAAAGGACTCGGTTGCCGCCTATTTCGTGCAGGCAATGATCCATGGGCTGAGGGACGATCCGCAGCGCGTGACGGCCGTGCTCGAACAGGCGGGCATTGATCCGGCGGTCATGCAACAACCCACGGCGCGGGTGCCGGCCAACGCGTTTGCGGCGTTGTGGCTGATTCAGATCCGCGAACTCGACGACGAGTTTTTCGGGCTCGATTCCCATGGCATGCCGCCGGGCAGTTTCGCCCTGATTTGCCGCGCCCTGATTCAGGAACCCGATCTGCACAAGGCCATGCGTCAGTGCCTGGCCAACTTCGGGCTGTTCCTGCGCGACTTTCGTGGCGCGCTGGCCGTGCGGGGCAAACGTGCGGTCATCAGCCTGCAGACCCGTTCGAAGGACAACGATGCCAGCCGGTTTGGCGAAGAAACCTTCCTGGTGTTGATGATCAGTCTGCTGTGCTGGCTGGGCGGGCGGCGCATTCCCATTGACCGTGCGGACTTCCGCCATTCGCGCCTGTCGCTGAGTGACGACCGCCTGCTTTGGGGCCCCAACCTGACCTTCGGTGCCGAGCGCACTGAAATCGAATTTGCCAGCCATTACCTGCGTCTGCCTGTGGTTCAGGACCTGGCGTCGCTGAAAGTGTTCCTGCGCACCGCGCCGCAATGGCTGGTGATCCGCTTCCGTAACCAGCATGGCCTGGCATCGCAGGTTCATCAGCGCTTGCGCGGAAGTCACTACAGTGAATGGCCGACGTTGCAGGCCTTTGCCCTGGAACAGCACCTGAGCCCCAGCACCTTCCGCCGCAAGTTGGAGCGTGAAGGCTGTTCCTATCAGGAGATCAAGGACGAAGTACGCCGCGGCGTGGCCTTTGAGCAATTGCGTCAGAGCGACGCGAGCATCAGCGATATCGCCGAGCAACTGGGCTTCCAGGAGCCCAGCGCCTTCCATCGGGCGTTCAAGAAGTGGACCGGGGAGAGTCCGGGGCGCTATCGGGCCCGTTATCAGGGAGACTGTGGGAGCGAGCCTGCTCGCGAAAGCGATAGGTCATTCAACAGTGATGTCGTCTGACACTCCGCCTTCGCGAGCAGGCTCTCTCCTACAGGGGATGGGTCATGGCATTTCCGGCAGTTCCTGCGGGCGCAGGTCGAAGACCAATACTTCAGCGTCCACGCCGTTGCTCAAGGTCAGCGCCTGTTCATCACGGACCCGCACACCGTCGCCTTCCTGCAACAACACGCCGTTGAGTTCGACGCTGCCCCGGGCCACGTGCACGTAGGCATAACGGTTGGCGGCCAGTTCCAGGGTGGCGCTTTCCTTGCCGTCGATCAGGCCGGCATACACCCGTGCATCCTGACGCACCTTCAGCGAACCCTTGGCGCCGTCCGGCGAGATGATCAGTTGCAGGCGCCCACGTTTTTTCTGGGTGCTGAAGTGCTCCTGCTGATAGCGCGGTTTGGCGCCGCTGACGTCGGGCACGATCCAGATCTGCAGAAAGTGCACCGGCCGCGTGCTGGAGTGGTTGAACTCGCTGTGAGCCACGCCGCTGCCAGCGCTCATCAGTTGCACGTCGCCGGGGCGGATCACCGACCCGGTGCCCAGGGTGTCCTTGTGTTCCAGGGCCCCCTCAAGCACATAGGAGAAGATCTCCATGTCGCGATGCGGGTGCTGGCCAAAGCCTTTGCCGGCGGCGACGCGGTCGTCGTTGATCACCAACAGGTCGGAAAAACCCTGCTCTTTCGGGTTGCGGTAGTTGGCGAAGGAAAAGGTGTGGAACGACTTCAACCAGCCGTGATTGGCCAGGCCACGATCCGAGGCTTTGCGAAGAGTCAGCATGATGAATTCTCCTGTGGGGACGTGAATTCGTCCGAGTGAGGAGAAGGTTAATGTTTACTGGTTTGTGCAATAAGTAGATGAAAATGGAAATACTGTCTCTGTCAGGTTGACAATTGTTTGCGACATGAATCGCTCATTCTTGAGGCATAATTCGCCATAACCCACGGCAACCAAACCTGTGGGAGCGGGCTTGCCCGCGATAGCGGTGTGCCAGTCAACTTCAATGCCAACTGGAGCTCAGCCATCGCGGGCAAGCCCGCTCCCACAGGTTTCAATGTCGGTCAATGTTTCCGCCTTTGATCCCAGTGAATTCCAATCCATGAAAACCGTGGCAATGGTGCTGTTTCCCGACTTTCTCCTGCTCGATATGGCCGGGCCCATGGAAGTGTTTTCCATCGCCAACCGTTATCTGAAACCCGACGATCACTATGTGCTGTCGACCATCGGCACCGAACCCGGCGCATTGCGCGCGTCCAATGGCGTGAGCGTGCAGGCCGACCGGCACATCGACCAGGCCTGCGAAGGTTTTGATTTGCTGCTGGTGCCCGGTGGTCCCGGCGCCTACAACGAAAGGCATCCGCCGTTGCTCGACTGGCTCAGGCACAACGTCAGCCGGTCCACCGCTTATGGCTCGATCTGCACCGGGGCGTTCGTGCTCGGGCATGCGGGCTTGCTCGACGGTTATCGCGTCACCACCCACTGGCACTACACCGAGCGGCTGATCAAGGGTTTTCCGAAGGCGACCGTCGAGACCGACCAGATCTTTGTTCAGGACCGCAACCTGATCACCTCCGGCGGCGTCACCGCCGGGATCGACCTGGCGTTGTCGGTGGTGGCGCAGGACCACGGCAAAAAAGTCGCCCAGGACGTGGCCAAGGTCTTGTTGGTGGTGATGAAGCGTCAGGGCGGGCAGGCACAGTTCAGCCCGTTGATGGCGGCGGTGGCGCCTCAGGAAACGGCGATTACCCGCGTGCAGAACCACGTGCTCGAGCACCTCGACGAGTCCTTCAGCATCGAGCGCATGGCGAGCCTGGCCAACATGAGCCCGCGGCATTTCGCCAGGGTGTTCGCCCGGGAGGTGGACATGACGCCGATGGAGTTTCTGCAAAGCGCGCGCATCGATTGTGCCAGGAACCTGCTGGAAACCAGCGAGTTGCCGCTCAAGACCGTGGCCTTCAAAAGCGGCTTCGGCAGCGTGCGGCACATGCGTTTTCTGTTCAGTGAAAAGCTTGGCCTGACCCCGACTCAATACCGCGAGCAGTTCAGCTAGCGCGCGTGTCCGTTGCGCGCACCGCAATGGCCGTGACGCTCCCCCCGTGGCGGTTGTACCGTCACAGAGGGCTGCCAAGATACGAGGTAACTCATTGCAAGGAAGGTGCGGAGCCTGGATGGACTCCCGTGCCAGATCAGGCTTCCCGCGAGTGACTGCCCATGAACAGCCTCAGAGATGTCAGCAACGAAGCGGTGCTGCAATTCGGACCCTACGCTTTCCACCTCAGTCAGCGCCTGGTGCTGGAGGGCGATCGACCTGTGCGCCTGGGCGGCCGCGCCCTTGACGTGTTGCAGGTGCTGGTCGAACACGCAGGTTCGGTGGTCAGCAAGGACGAGTTGATTGCGCAGGTCTGGCCACGCTCCGTGGTCGAAGAGATCAACCTGCGCGTGCACATCGCCGCCTTGCGTCGGGCCTTGGGTGACGGGCAGAACGGGCAGTGCTACATCGTCAACATTCCTCAGCGCGGCTACAGTTTTGTCGCCCCGGTGCAGCACTTGCCGGAGCCCGTAGCGTTCCTGAGCCAGACCGTACAAAAGCCCCTGCACAACTTGCCGGCACGGCTCACGTCGATCTCCGGGCGCGATGCCCTTGTCGGCAGCCTGGTGCGGCAGTTGCCGGTGCGGCGATTCATGACCCTGCTCGGGCCTTGCGGGATCGGCAAGACCACCGTGGCCTTGCGCGTGGCCGAACAGTTGTTGCAGCACTATCGGCACGGCGTATGGCTGGTGGACCTGGCGGCGATCGATGACCCGGCGCAAGTGACCGATCACCTCACACGAACCCTTGGGCTGGAGGTCGGCACCACGCTGGAGGCGCTGGCGCAGCGACATGCCTTGTTGGTCCTGGACAACTGCGAGCATCTGCTCGAACGCTGCCGGACGTTGGTCGAGACTCTGCTGCAATCGATGCCGCGACTGTCGATCCTCGCCACCAGCCGCGAGCCGCTCAAGGCCGTGGGCGAAACCGTGTTGCGTCTGCCACCGCTGGCAGTGCCGCCGGCGTCAGCGCTGCGCAGCGTTGCCGAGGTCATGGGCTATTCGGCGGTGCAGTTGTTCGTCAGCCGTGCCCGGGCCCGTCAGCAAGGCTTCACCTTGCGCGAACAGGACCTCAAGGCCGTGCGCGAAATCTGTCGGCGCCTCGACGGCCTGCCGCTGGCGATTGAATTGGCGGCGGCGCAAATCGATGCGCTGGCGCTGGTGGGGTTGCAGGCGCAACTCGATAACTGTTTTCAGTTGCTGTCCCAAGGCCGCCGCACGGCCGTGCCCCGGCACCAGACGCTCAAGGCTGCACTGGACTGGAGCTACGAACGGTTGAATCCGCTGGAACAATCCGTGTTGCAGCGTTTGGCGGTATTCAAGATGGCCTTCACCCAGGATGCCGCGATAGGCGTGATCAGTGGCGATGCGTTACCGGTCGCCGAACTGGCCGACGTGCTGGACAACCTCGCACTCAAATCACTGCTGTCCCTGGAGCAGGGCGGCGGGGTGATCCGTTACCGCTTTCTCAATACCACCCGCACCTACGCCCTGGAAAAGCTCGAACTCAGTGGTGAACTGCGCACCCTTGAAATGCGGTATGCCGGTTACGTCAGTCAAACGCCCCGGCTTTCAGGCCGGCAAGTGGCAATGCAACTCACCGAGTAAGTGGCGCACGGCCTTCAGGTCCGGCGTGGCAAAACCTTCGGTGAAGCGCTGGTAGATCGGTGCCAGCAATGCATGCGCCCGCTGGTGGCGGCCCTGACGCTGCCACAATTGCGCCAGCGAGGTGGCGCTGCGCAGCTCCCAGGCCAGGGCACCCTGGGTTTTTGCCACGTCGAGTGCCTTGAGCAACACGGTTTCAGCCATCGCGGCGTTGGCCGGACACTCCGTTGCCAGCAGCGTCTCGGCCCTGGCCCGCAGAATCTCTGCCGTGCTCCAGCCCGACGCGCCGCTTTGCGCACGTTCGAGCAAGTCGTCATCGACGCAGGTGGAGTCCAGCGTGACCATGATGTCCTTGATCAATCCGACACTTCGTTGCCGGGCAGGCGCGACATCCACGCCGCCGATCACCTGCGCGTAGTGTTGCGCCCAGGTATGGAACAGCAGGACCGAGTGTTTCTGCGCCTGTTGCAGCAGCAGGCGCAGGAGTTCGCGGGCGCTGCGGGTGTCACCGTTGTAGTAGGCGATGAGGCAGCCGGCGAGCGCGAGGGTGTAGCAGATCGACGTGCCGTGGTTGATCTGCAACGCGATGTCCAGCGCCTGCCGGGCTGCGCGCCAGGCCTGTTCCGGTTGGCCTCGCAGCCAGAGGATGCGCGCCTGGATGGTCAGCGCCGCGACACTCTGGTCGTATTGCACGCCGAAGCCATGGGTGAAGCGGTTGAGATGACCACTGTGGGCCATGCGTTGCAGTACCTGTTCGGCATACTCCCCGGCCTGTTGCTGGTCGCCGGAAAAATGCAGGGCAAGCACCCGCAATCGATGCGTGCTCAGGGATAACAGGGCGTCGTCATGCAGCCCCAGTTGATCGAATTGCCGGCTCTGTTGCAGGGCCATCTGGTATTGGCCGCAACTGAGATTGACCGCCAGGTGACCGGAAATCGCCCGCAGTTGACCGGCCACATCGTTGAGTCGGCTGGCCAGGGTTCTGGCACTGACAAAGGCGCCAACGGTTTCGGCGCTCGCGCCTTGAGCGTGGTAACAGGCACTGCCCAGGGCCAGCTTGAGGGTCATCTGCAAACGCGGGCACGGCTCGGCAGACTGCTCGAGCAGGGCCAGGGCTTTGCGCACATAACCGCCGTGTTCCTTGAGCAGTGACAGCTCCTGCCACAGGGGCGTGGACGTCGCGGCCAGGCGTATCGCCAGTGCCTGCGGCCCCTGCCCGTGCAGACCCCAGTCGAGGGCCGCGCGGATGTCCTCCAGGGTCCGGCCATAGCGCTCGAGCCACAGGCCGGTCGAGGTGTTCTCCCATTGGTCCTGCGCCTGTTGCATCAGCGCCAGGCAACGCTCGGCATGGCGCACCCGTGTGCCGGGCAGGTCGGAGCTTTGCGCGAGTTTTTCCAGCGCATGGCTGCGGGTGGTATCGAGCAGACGGTAGTAGACATCCTCATCGCCCACCTCCACGTTCAACAGGGACTTGGCGACCAGTTGGGTGATCGAGCCGAAGACTTCGCGAGGTTCGATGTGTTCGCCGACAATCACCGCCGCTGCGGACTCCAGGGTGAAGCCGCCGCGAAACACGCTCAGTCGGCGCAGGCAGGTCTTTTCGCAGGCGTTGAGCAGCTCGAAGCTCCAGTCCAGTGTCGCGCGCAGGGTCTGATGGCGTGCCGGGGGCGTCTGGCAGGGCTGGGTCAACACCCGGAAACTGCTTTGCAACTGCGCCAGCAAACCGGCTAATCCGAAGTTGCCCACTTGCGCCGCCGCCAGTTCGATGGCCAATGGAATGCCGTCCAGTCGGTGGCAGATGTCGATCAACAGCGGCAGTTCATCGTCCGTCAGTTCAAAGCTGTCATGGCTGGCCATGGCCCGCTCGACAAACAGTTGCAGGGCGGAAAAGGTCATGGCCTGGGCACGGTCGAGGACGGCGATGGGCGGCGGGCAGTCGAGTGATGCCAGGCGCTGGACGAATTCGCCTTCGGCCCTCAGGCTCTCGCGGCTGGTGGCGAGAATGTGCACGTGCGGCGCACTGCGCAGAATGTTTTCGCAGAGCTGGGCGATGGCGTCGACCAGGTGTTCGCAGTTGTCGATGACCAGCAGCATGTGGCGGTCACGCAGGTAGTCCGCCAGCCCGCTCAGGGATTCGTCGTCGTGCAGGGCCAACTCAAGCAACGTCGCCAGATGACCGTTGATCATCAGCGGGCAGTTGATCGGTGCCAGGTCCAGCAGGCGAATGCCGTCCCGGTAGAGGCCGATCATTTGTTCGGCGACCCGCAAGGCCACGGTGGTCTTGCCGATGCCGCCGGGACCGACGAGGGTGATGAAGCGCTGGCGCGGCAGTTGCACCACCAGATTGTCGACCAGCGTCCGCCGGCCGATCATGCGTGTGCGGCGCACCGGCAGGTTATGCCGGCTCGGCGCGCAAGACACGGGCGCCGGCGCTTGTTCGACCGGCTCCCGTGAGTGCGGTGCGACGAAGCTGTACCCACGCTGTGCCACGGTGACGATGTAGCGCTGGCCGGCCTGACCGTCGCCGAGCGCCTTGCGCAACGCGGCCATGTGCACCCGCAGGTTGATGTCTTCGACCACGCTGTCGGGCCAGACCCGGGCGATCAATTGCTGCTTGCTGACCACATTTCCGGCGTGTTCCAGCAGGATCAACAGGATGTCCATGGCGCGCCGGCCCAGGCGCAAGGGCTGGTCGGCCTCCATCACCAGGCGTTGTCCGGGGTAGACCCGGTAGGGGCCGAAATGCACAGCCTGTTCGGGGGAAAGGGTCAACGAGTCGCTCCTGCTGCAGCCGTCTGGTTCGCGGTTTACGAGCATATTCCTCAGGTTTTTTACGCAGCGCAACGTGCCGCCCGGGTGACTGAAGGGGCAGGCATTGACTCTAGCGTATCGGTTAGTAGCCGAGGGCCCCATGATCATTGGGCGCGACAGATGGACAGGTTCTGCCGCGGCTTTTTGCGCGCCATGGAAAATTAACAACGTTTAACTCGTCGCGCGTCTGGTCTGCGCACAAAACTCTCCTTCTTCAACTTCCACTGAAGGCAGGGATGAAATGTCAGTCAGCCGCGAGCAGCTCGGTGTGGGAGCGAGCCTGCTCGCGAAGGCAGTGTCACATTCAGCATCTGTTGTGACTGACACAGCGCTTTCGCGAGCAGGCTCGCTCCCACAAAGGACAGAGCAATGAGCAACGTGGTGGTGGTCTATCACAGTGGCTACGGGCACACCCGGGTCATGGCCGAAGCCGTGGCCGCGGGTGTGGAACGGCACCTGGGCAGCACCTGCCGGTTGATCCCGGTCGAAGAAGTGGACGAGCACTGGGCGCGGCTGCACAACGCCGACGCCATCATCTTCGGCGCGCCGACCTACATGGGCAGCGCCTCGGCAGCCTTCAAGGGCTTCATGGAGGCCACGGCCGCGTTCTACCTGGCCCAGCCCTGGCGCGACAAACTCGCGGCGGGCTTCACCAATTCCGGCTGCCTGTGCGGCGACAAACTCAACACCTTGTTGCAGATGGCGGTGTTCGCCGCGCAGCACTCGATGATCTGGGTCGGCCTCGACCTGCTGCCGGCGCGTTCCGGCACCGGCGCGTTCAACGGCCAGCTCAATCGCCTGGGCAGCTCACTGGGCGCCATGGCCCAGTCGAATGTCGAGCAATCCCCCGACGATGCGCCGCCCCCCGAGGATCGCTGCACCGCCGCGCATCTGGGCGAGCGGGTGGCGCGCCTGGCCGATCGCCTGAACCGACTTCCGGTTTGATTCACCCCCCCCAACCCTCGTTAAGGAGGCATCACCCATGAGCACCTTCACCACCCGCGACGGCGTCGAGATTTACTACAAGGACTGGGGCACCGGTCAGCCGATTGTCTTCAGCCACGGCTGGCCGCTGAACGCCGACAGTTGGGAGTCGCAGATGATTTTCCTGGCCTCCAACGGCTATCGGGTCATCGCCCACGACCGTCGCGGTCATGGGCGTTCCAGTCAGCCATGGTCGGGCAATGACATGGACCATTACGCCGACGATCTGGCGCAGTTGATCGAGCTGCTCGACCTGCAAGACGCGGTGCTGTTCGGCTTCTCCACCGGCGGTGGTGAGGTGGCGCGCTACATCGGTCGCCACGGCACTGGCCGCGTGGCCAAGGCCGGGCTGATTTCCGCGGTGCCGCCACTGATGCTCAAGACCGAAGCCAACCCCGGCGGCCTGCCACTAGAAGTGTTCGACGGCATCCGCCAGGCCTCGCTGGCCGACCGCTCGCAACTCTACATCGACCTCGCCAGCGGGCCGTTTTTCGGCTTCAACAAGCCCGGCGCGAAACCGTCCCAGGGCATGATCGACTGGTTCTGGATGCAAGGCATGCTGGCCGGCCACAAGAATGCTTATGACTGCATCAAGGCGTTCTCGGAAACCGACTTCACCGAAGACTTGAAGAAATTCGACGTGCCGACGCTGGTGGTGCATGGCGACGCGGATCAGGTCGTGCCTTACGAGGCGGCGGGTGTCTCCTCGGCCAGACTGGTGAAAGGCTCGACCCTGAAGATCTACCCGGGCGCCCCTCACGGGCTGACGGACACCCACAAGGATCAGCTCAACGCTGACCTGTTGGCGTTCTTGAAAGGTTGAAAAGCCAGATCAAAAGATCGCAGCCTTCGGCAGCTCCTACACGGTAGCGTGCATGCCTGTAGGAGCTGCCGAAGGCTGCGATCTTTTGCTTCTAAGTCCAGCCACCCTCTGACAGCGCCAGGCAAACGGATTGATGCCTTCGCTGCGGGTGAAGAGGTGGCAGAAGTGCGCCTGATCGCAGAAACCGCATTCGAGGCTGATCTGCGTCAGGCTCATGTCGGTGTGCTGGATCAATTGCTTGGCCAGGGTTATGCGTTGCCGGCGAATCCAGTCCTGCGGCGAGAGTCCGGTGCTGCACTTGAAGGCGCGGGAGAAATGACTGCGCGAGAGGGCGCACGCCTGTGCCAGTTCAGTGACTTCCAGGCTGTCGCCGAGGCGCTCGAGGATCAGTTGTTTAACCAGCCGTTCGCGCTGCGGGCTGAGGCCGCCGGTGCTTTTCTTTGGCACAGGCGTGAATGGCGCGGGCGCGGCATTTTGCTGAACGTGAGCCATGGTAAATGTCCGAGTCGGTAGGCTTCATTTTTGGACCCGAAGGCTCTGGCTTGCGAGTTAATCGTTGTTAATTCCTCGTTAAGCGCGGGACGGCCTGGGTAAAGTCAGACACACTTCTCAACCTCGCGCCTGGCCGAACACACAAGGGAACCGTGCCTATGAACCGTAATGATCTGCGTCGCGTCGACATGAATCTGCTGGTGATTTTCGAGGCGCTGATGTTCGAAAAGAACCTGACCCGCGTCGCGGAAAAACTGTTCATGGGTCAACCGGCGGTGAGCGCCGCGCTGGGGCGACTGCGTGATCTGTTCGACGATCCGTTGCTGCTGCGCAACGGTCGCGGCATGGAGCCGACGGCGCGGGCGCTGGCGATTCTCAAGGAGCTGCAGCCGGCGATGGACACCATTTCCGGTGCGGTCAGCCGGGCCAAGGAGTTCGATCCGGCGACCAGTTGCGATGTGTTCCGCATCGGGCTGTCGGACGATGCCGAGTTCGGTTTGTTTCCGCCGTTGCTGCGTCAATTGCAAGAGGAGGCACCGGGCATCGTCGTGGTCGTGCGGCGGGCCAATTACCTGTTGATGCCGGCGTTGCTGGCGTCGGGGGAAATCTCGGTGGGCGTGAGCTACACCACGGACCTGCCGGCCAATGCCAAGCGCAAGAAGCTGCGCGATATTCCCTGCAAAGTGCTGCGCGGTGATACCCGGCCGGGGCCGCTGACCCTGGATGAGTACTGTGAACGGCCCCATGCGATGGTGTCGTTTTCCGGTGACTTGAGCGGCAATATCGATCTGGATCTGGCGAAGGTCGGGCGCAGTCGTCGCGTGGTGCTGGGGGTGCCGCAGTTCAGTGGGTTGCGGGCGTTGCTGGCGGGCACCGAGATGATTGCTACCGTGCCGGATTATGCGGCCTGTGCGTTGGTCGAGGGGTGCGGGTTGCGCGCCGAGGATCCGCCGTTCGAGATTGAGGCGGCGCAGTTGTCGATGGCCTGGAGCGGGGTGCATGACAATGATCCGGCGGAGCGGTGGTTGCGGGCGCGGATTGGGCAGTTCATGTCTTTGGCTTTGGATATTACCTCCTGATTGGGGGCATATCCGTTGCTGCGGCATTCATCCGCTCGGCCTGATGAGTGGTGGGGCTGTACGTGGGCCGACCAATCTCTTTCGACTAAACGCAGTCCCCCTGTAGGAGCTGCCGAAGGCTGCGATCTTTTGATCTTGATCTTCCGCCCACTCGACATGGTCAAAAATTAAAATCAAATGCAGGAGCGAGCCTGCCCGCGATGGCGGTCTGACAGCCAACCAACTTCTTTCAAATGTACTCGGTCAAATTGTGGG